>NZ_DAIOEU010000006.1:0-125184 GCF_036746095.1 Dyella sp. | reverse complement strand
TGCTCGACGACGACATCGGCGACGACCTGCTCAGGCTGATCTTCACGGCCTGCCACCCGGTGCTGTCCGCCGATGCGCGCGCCGCGCTCACGCTGCGCCTGCTCGGCGGCTTGACCACCGACGAGATCGCACGCGCCTTCCTGGTGCCCGAACCCACCATTTCGCAGCGCATCGTGCGCGCCAAACGCACGCTGTCGGACAAGCAGGTTCCGTTCGAAGTGCCGCGCGGCGAAGAACGCGACGAACGGCTCGCCTCCGTGCTGGAAGTGATGTATCTGATCTTCAACGAAGGCTACGCGGCAACCTCCGGCGATGACTGGATTCGCCCCGAGCTATGCAACGAAGCGATGCGCCTTGGACGCGTATTGGCCGGCCTGGCGCCGCAGGAACCGGAAGTGTTCGGCCTGCTGGCGCTGATGGAGATCCAGGCTTCGCGCCTGCACGCACGCACCACGCCAACCGGCGAGCCGATCCTGTTGGCGGACCAGGATCGCAGCCGTTGGGATCCATTGCTGATCCGCCGTGGCCTGGCCGCGCTGGAACGCGCGGAAAAGCTGGGCGGCGCGCGCGGTCCTTATGCCTTGCAAGCGGCCATTGCCGCCTGCCATGCACGTGCGCGCACCATCGACGCCACGGATTGGTCGCGCATCGCCGTGCTGTACGGCGAACTGTCGCAGGTGCTGCCATCGCCGGTGGTGGAACTCAACCGCGCGGTCGCGGTGGCCATGGCATCCGGCCCTGCCGCAGGACTTGCACTGGTCGATGCGCTGGCGAACGAACCACTGCTGCGCAACTACCATTTGCTGCCGAGCGTGCGCGGCGATCTGTTGAGCCGGCTTGAGCGCCATGCCGAAGCGCGCGAGGAATTCGAACGCGCCGCGTCGCTGGCGCGCAATGGACGGGAGCGAACCTTCTTGCAGCAACGCGCTGCTGCTTGCGCCGAAGCCGCGCGTCATACGTAATTCTTCCAGACCGTCATTCCCGCGAAAGCGCACTGCTGTCCGGGGGAAATTTCGCCGTTCTTGCGGGAAAGCTAAAACGACGTCATTCCAGCGAAAGCTGGAATCCAGCGACTTGAAAATCTGCAAAGGCACTGGATTCCAGCTTTCGCTGGAATGACGAGCTGATGGCACTGAATTTCCATGAAAAATTCTCGATGCGGGTGCTATGCCGCGCATTTATGAAGAACTTCATTTTCCCCGGACAGCAATGCGCGAAAGCGGGAACGGCGGCCATGAAAAATTACGCAAGCGCCCTCGCAAGCACCGGCTCCTTCACCCGCAACACGCTCACCCCCGCCACCAGCAAGCTAACACCGCCCAGCACCAGCGCATAAATCGGCTGCCCGTGAAAGAACACGCGCAACAACACGCCCAGCACGCTCGCGGCGAGCAACTGCGGAATCACCACGAAGAAATTGAAGATGCCCATGTAGACGCCCATCTTCTCCGCCGGCAGATTGTCCGACAGCAGCGCATACGGCAGGGAAAGAATCGACGCCCACGCAAAACCCACGCCTACCATCGGCAACAGCAACCAGTGCGGGTCGCGAATCAACAGGAACGAAATCAGCCCCGCCCCACCCAGCCAGAGGTTGATCAGGTGGCTGATGCGCAAGCCCCAGCGGCGCACCATCAACGGAATCACCAGCGACGCCACCGCGGCAAACCCGTTGTATGCGGCAAACAGCACGCCCACCCAATTGGCGCCGTTGTTGTAAGCCGCCGATTGCGGATCGCTGCTGCCGAAATGCACCTGCGCCACGCCCGCCGTGGTGTAGATCCACATCGCGAACATGGCGAACCATGAAAACAACTGCACGAGTGCCAGGCGCCGCATGGCCGGCGGCATCGCGTGCACGTCGGTCATCACTTGCGTGAACATGCCATGGCCGCGCGCCACGCTCAGCCACAGCTGCGAAAGGCCGAAAGCGGCCAGCCCACCGGCCAGCAGGTACAGCTCACGCTCGAGACCGTAGGCATGCACCAGCCATCCGCCGATTACGCCGGCGACCAGCCAGATCAAGCCTTGGTTGCGCGCGCTGCGCCGCTCCACCTGCACCGGCGCCTGCTTCACCGCATCGTCGAACACACGCAACTGGTCGGGCGGGTATTCGCGCGTGGACAGCACCGTCCACAACACCGAGCCCAGCAACACCACCCCGCCGATGTAGAACGCATCGCGCACCGTATCGGGCACGCCGCCCGGCCCGGCCACGTTGCTTACACCCAGATGCGCCAGCAAGTACGGCAACAACGAGGCCACCACGGCGCCCAGGCCGATAAAGAAACTCTGCATCGCGTAGCCCAAGGGCCGCTGCGCCGTCGGCAATTGATCGCCGACAAACGCGCGGAATGGCTCCATCGATACATTGATCGATGCATCCATCAACCACAGCAGCATCGCGGCAATCCATAACAGGCCCGAGTTGGGCATCCACAGCAATGCCATTGTGGTCAGCACCGCGCCGGCCAGGAAGTAAGGCCGCCGCCGCCCCAATCGTCCCCAGGTGCGATCGGAGGCGTAGCCGATCAACGGCTGCACGATCAGGCCCGTGAACGGCGCCGCGATCCACAGCATCGGGATATCGCCCACGCCCGCGCCCAGCGTCTGGAAAATGCGGCTGACATTGGCGTTCTGCAATGCAAAGGCAAACTGGATGCCCAGGAAGCCGAAACACATGTTCCAGATCTGCCAGAACGACAGCGTCGGTTTGCGGTTCATGGCGTACCTGTGGCGGGCGAGATGATCAGGTCACCGATACGCGCGTCATTGAGCGGTCCATCGATGCCACCCTTGCCGCCGGTGTAGTGCGCGAAATGGCTGAGGTCGCTCATGTTGAAGCCCTGTTGCAACTCAAACCGGCATGCCGCGCCGGCCTTTGCCGTGACCACGGCATAACTGGACGACTGCTCGCCAACGCTGTGCGGCATCACGATCGGCACGCGCTGCGGCGCGTCCTTGCCACATTGCATCACCAGCATCTTTACCGCCGCGGTCACGCCCGTCTCGATCGAGCCGTGATTGTTTTCATAACGCAGCCATACGCGATAGCGGCCCGTGGCAGGCGCGGTCCACGCGCGCGGCCAGCTGTCGCCGATCGCCACCGGCTCGCCACCGCATACGGTCGGACTGTGCAGTGATTCCACGCCGTGCGCGTCGATGCGCGTCACGCTCACGCACGGCGGCTTGGTGCCTTGTGCAATGTAGGTGCTGCCATCGATGCGTCCGACGCGTTGGCCATCCGCATACAGCACGACCTTGCCCTCCACCGTGACGCGCCAGCCTTTGTCGTCCTTGTCGATGGCCGGAGCCTCGGGCGGCGTCGGCGCATACAGCGGCGCACCGGTGCGCAAAGGCAGCGACGCCTGGTCGATCGCCTTCAGCACTACCTGGATATCCGTGCCATGGCGCTTGACGTTGCCTGCCACCAACAGGTTGCCTTGCAGCTTGCGCGGAAGACGCAGCGTAACGCTGCGCTCCGGGCCATGCAGACTGATGCTGTCGTGATCGCCGAACAGCATCGGCACCAGCGATACCGGCAGCTTGGGCTCGACGCGGCCGTCCTGGGTAAGCCCGAACACGCCTTCGTTGACCATGTCCAGGTACGCCGCCACCGACCACAGCTGCCGCGGCGAATCCACCACCGGCCCGCTCAGCTTGCCGTCGTCAACATGCGTCGCCTGCGTAAGCAGCTCGTAGTTCTCCATGTTGGAGCCGGCCATGGCCGCGCCACGCATGATGGAACGCAATTCGTGCGCGATGCGCGCCGGATCATTCACTTCGCGCGCGGCACGCAGCGCATACGCGCTGACGAACGGCCAGATGGCGCGGTTGTGATAGATCGGCTGGTCGCTGCGCTCAGGCCAGATCACCGGACTGCCGGCCGGCCAGGTGGGATAGTTGGCCAACGCCATGCGCGCGCCTTCGCCTTCGGCCACACCGCTGGTGATGGCCAAGGCCGTGCCGAGCAAATCATACGTATCGTAAGGCGTGCCGTCGCCGCCGATATAGCTCATGTACAGCCCGCGATCGGCGCGCCAGAAGTGCGTGTTGATGGCTTTCTTGAGTGCAGCGGCCTGCTCCGCGTAGCTGTTGGCCTTGCTGCGATCGCCGTGTTCTTTCGACAGGCGCGCCGCCAGCTGCAATGCCTGGTAATGCAGCACGTTGGTGGACAGCGCGAAGGATTGCCCAATGGACACCACGTTGCTTGCCGTCCATGCCGGATAGGTCTGCTCGCGCCAGTCAAGGAAGGACGTCTCGCCGCGATACAGGCCAAACTGGGCAACGAACACATACTGCCGGTCCTGCGCCAGCGTGTCGTTCAACGCGCGATACACGTTATCGGCAAACGCCTTGTCGTCCAGCAGGTGCTGCGCGCCCAGGAACCACACCACGCGATCCGTGCTGATCGGCCAGCTGCCGCCCGAACCGGTGTCCTGCATCACGTATAAACCTTGCGGCAGCGATGGATCGCGCACGTCCGACAGCTTGAAGCTCAAGCCGTTGCGCGAGCGTTGCGGATCGAATTGCCACAGCCCGAGGTCGATCGAGTAGGAAAGATCGCGCGTCCATACATATGGCCATTTCGCACCCGTCTCGAAGCAGGTGCATGGAATCGGCTGGCCGTGGTCGAACGCACCGTCGCGGATGGCCGTTACCGAGTCCTGCGCCAGCTCTTCCTGCGCCATGGCGAACAGGCCGTCGAACATCGGGCTGGCGGTGTCCACCCGCATGCGCTGCCTGCCGATGTCGCGCTTGCCGAACGGGCCGGTCAAGGTGAACTGCCCGTTCTTGGCCACGCTCATGTGGGCCTGCTGTCCGCGCCAGGAAATTTCATCGCGCCACACATCCCCGTGGGCGCCTGCGGCCAGGGCCGCCATCAACACAACGCTCAGCATGCACACTCCGCGAATGGGTTCATAGCAATGTTCTGGTTATGGCACGGCGCGAGTCGATGTACATGCTGCAGGCGCAGCATGAAAGCGGGTTCGCGCGGGCGACCATGGATGGTAGGCAAGCTGCTGGCACAGTGCAGCGGTCTGCATACGTATTCATGCATCCGCTTTGAATAGGCTGTGCGTAGCACTCAAAACCTTAGGACGCGTGCTTCGCACAGCATGTTTGTACTGGATTCCGGCCTTCGCCGGAATGACGAGTTGCGGGGTGGCGGAAGGGGCAGGAGGTTCATCGCAACTCCACCACCACCAACCCCTGCGGTGGAATATCGATCCGCAACCGGCCGTTCTCCAAACCCATCGACTCCGGCTCCGCCAATTTGCCAGCCGCACGCAACTGCGCGATCTGCTCGCGACTGGGAAAATCCGGGCGCCCCATCCGATCGAACAGGGCCACCGCATTGCCATGCTTTTCATCCAGACGCCACACGGTGGCCTTCGCACCCGCACTCAAGTGCGACACCTCGACGTCGAAATGCTTGACCGCGCCTTGCGGCTCACCCTTGGTGTATTGGTCCGTATCGCCCACCGGCGGCGCGTAATTCCATAGTGCCAACACGACGGTGCCATCGCCACGGCGCGTCGCCAGCGCGCTGTCGGAAGACAGCGGCAGGCGCGTATCGCCCAGGCGGTGCAGCATCGCGAACGCGTTGAAGGCCGGTTTCTGGATGCGGTCGGCCGCGATCAAGCCAAAGCCGCCATAGAACGGATTGCGCACCACGCCCTGCTCCTCGAACACATCGGAGAAGCTCCAGTAGCTCATGATCTCGACCTTGCCCGCGCATTCGCGGATCGTGTTCGCCATCCACGGGCCCATGTAGATCGTATCGGTGACGTTCGGCAGGTTGGCGTACGACGCGTTGTACTCGCTGAAAATCAGCGGCATCTTCGGATACGGCGAAGCCGCGATCTCTTGATGCACTTTGTCGACGGCGCGGCACACCATGTCGGCGCGCGGAATGTTCTCCTGCGTCTTGAACACGTTCTGCGCGGTGTCATCGCCATACACATGCGTGCTGACGAAATCCGCCGGTACCCGCATATCGCGCACATGCTTGAGGAAATCCGGCACCCATGCAGCCTGCGCGGTACTGGGGCCACCCACGCGGATACGCGGATTTACCGCTTTCAGCGTGCGCGCGGTGTTGTCGTACAGCTTGAAATACGTGGCCTGCTCCGGCCGGCCGCCCCAGAAGGTGAGGTTCGGCTCGTTCCACACTTCGAAATACCAGCTGGCGACTTCATCGATGCCGTAGCGCGCGATCAGGTGCTCGGCAAAGGCGTGGATCATCGCGTTCCACTCGGCGTAGTCCTTCGGCGGCATCACGTTCGGGTGATACCAGAAGTCATGCTGCTGCGAGGGATCGGAACTCAGCTCCGGCGGCATGAAGCTCAGCTCCACGAACGGCTTGACGCCGTGCTCCAGCAACCCGTCGTAAATCTGGTCGACGTAGGAGAAGTTGTAGTGGATATGCCCATCCTTGTCGCGCGAGACCAGGCCCACGTCGTGGTCGAAGATGCCGTGGAAGCGCACGTAGCCGAAGCCGGTCGCCCGGTGCACGGCGTCGAGGTCCTTGCGGTAATCGTCGCGCAATGCCAGCACCGCGCGGCCCGAGCCGAACATCTGCTCCCAGAAATGCGGGAACGCTGCGCCCTTGGCACTGGCATCGACCTCGATGGCAACGGTGTCCGATGGCGCAGGCGTGGCCGCGTGGGCGGCGCCGAACGCCAGCAACGTGGCGAGGCCGAGCTTTGATGCGGTGCGGCGTAAGGGGGCGATGTCAGGCATGGGCGGATCCTTGAGTTTTGCCGGCATGTAAACGTTTACTTGACCACCCAAGTGTCTTACAGAAAGGGGAGACGTTCAATGCCATCCCGGACGACCTGGCTTGGCTGGCATTTCGCCGCTGGGTTTCAGGCCGTCATTTCCGCAAGCGGGAACGACGGCCGGGGAGTCAACGGCGAGCCGGCGCCTCAATGCGCGACGGCTGCCTGCAATGCCATGCGCGTGGCCTTGTTCGCAGCCAGCCGCAGCAGCGTCACGCTGCCATAGCGATCGTGATCGACCGCCCAACCCTCGCCCTTCGCCGCCTGCAATGCCTCCGCATTGGCATACGAGTTGAGCGACCCGGCGTGGCTTGCAGCGATACCGTGCACCTTCACCAGGTAGTACTTCAACGCCGGCTTGTAGCTGCCATGGGGCGCGTCGATGCTGAATTCCGCTCCATCCCCACTGCGTTGTGTGCTCAAGCGCTGCGCATAGAACGCACCATGCTCATAGGCATATGTGTCGCCATCATCATCGTAATAGTCGAAGTGCGTGGCGTGCTCGGCGGGGAACACGTCCACCGTCAATTCGGTCACCGGCTTTTCGCTCACATAGTCCATCGCCGGTTGTGTGGGGATGATCGCCCCATCACGAATGAACAGCGGGATATCGCTCCACGTCTTGCTATCCACCGCGTAGTGGATGGTCTGCCCGCCCTGGTACACCTTGCCGCTGAAGTAATCGGTCCACTGGCCCGCGGGCAGATAGATGTCCTTTTCCGTCTGGCCTTTCGCCACCACCGGCGATACCAGCAAACCCGCGCCGAACATCCAGGCGTCCACGTCGTCGCGCACTTGCGGGTCGTGGGGATAATCGAAGGTCAATGGCCGCACGATGCCCACGCCGTTGACGGTCGCGGCACGTTCGTAGCTGTAGATATAGGGAATCAGCGTATAGCGCAGGCGCATCGCATCCGTCGCGGCTTTTTCGGCAACGGGGCCATACATCCACGGCTGGCGCTTTTCACCCAGAGTGCCGTGCACGCGGAAGATCGGCACAAACGCCGCAAACTCGATCCAGCGCGCGTAGTTTTCGTTGTCCGGATGGCCGCGGAAGCCGCCGCCATCCATGCCCCATTTCATCTCGCCCACGTCGATGGCGCTGAGCATGCGCTGGCGCTGCGCCGCCATGCTGTCAAAACCGGTGTCGATATCGCCTGACCACAGGCCATAGGCGTAACGCTGCGAGCCAAGGTAGAAGTCGCGATTGATCGACCACACGCGCGTTGGCGTATAAGCGCGCTGCCCGTCATACAGCGCGCGCTGCATGTTCAAAAATTGCGTGTTGCTGTTGGTGTCGTCGGCCTCGTCATTCCACCAGCCGACGATGCCGGTATCGAAGGAGTGCTTGAGCGCATCGTTGAAGAACCAGGCACGCACGGCCGCCTGGTCGAAATCCAGCTCGCGCACCGGCTTGAGCGAGAAGTAATCCATGTTCTGCGCCCGGCTCGTTTGCCAGAACCCGTGCGCCTCGGCATAGCGTCCCTCCACCGTGTCCACGTGGATGCGCGGCTTCATGATGCCGGTCATGTGCATGCCGAGCTGATCCATCATGCTTTTGAGCTTGCCGCTGGGGCCGTCGGGAAATTTGGTTTCGTTCCAGCGGAACTCCCCATAGTTGTCCTCGCCCCAGGCCTTCCAGTCGAAATCGAAGGTGAAGTTGTCGATGGGGATATGCCGGCTGCGGTAACCATGCACGATGGCGAGCAGCTCCTTCTCATCACTGCCCCACTGGCTGTTGGTAAAGCCCATGGCCCATTTGGGGAACATCGGCGGTGCGCCGCTGAGAGTGGCCAGTGCCGCAAAGATTTTCGGCGGCGTGCCGGCGATCACGTCATAGCTGACGTCCTCGCGATTGATGCCGGTGACATCGATATGGCCATCTGTCAGATCGAATTTGGCGCCGACCGTGTCGACCAGCACGCCATAGCCCCGCGTGCTCCACACGAACGGACCGCCCGGATAGCCCTGCTCGCCCGCCTTGGCGATCTGCACGCCATGGCGCAGCAATCCGCCTTTGGCCGGCTCGAACGCATCGTAGCCGCCGATGCCGTAGAGCGGGTCACCTGCTTCATGTTGCAGAACGATCTGGTGCTCCAGCAGCGTGGCCGGATCGGTCTGCAGCAGAACATGGCCTTGCGCATCGGCAATGCTGAGCCGTCCCGCTTGTTTGTCCCAGCTGACCGTCAGCTCGTGGCTGGCCACGGAGACGCTATCGGCACTGCCATGCACACGCAGATTCGACAGCGTGTCGCGCGAGGCATGCGGGTCCATCACGATACCCAGGCGCGTACTGACGCCGTGCGGCATGGCGTGGACTTGCACCACGTTTGGCGTGACAAAACGAATACTGATGCGGTCGCTGCCATGACTCAGCTCGATGCCGCTGGCATCGGCATGCTCGAGCTGAAAGGTTTGCGGGGGTTGGTCGGCAAGCGCCGGGTAAGACGTTGAGGCGATCAGCAGGCCACAGAAGGCCAAATTACGCAGGGTTGTCATCCAACCATCCTTATGTATTGCGACGTGAGCCGGCCGAATATAACCAGAGTGCTTTGGTTTCGGGGTAAATCCTCCATGCTGCCGAGGATGCGTTCCCTCCCCTGTTTGCAGGGGAGGGTTAGGGTGGGCTGCGAGTGGAGCGAGCGGCACAAGCCTGCCAACGCAAAAACATCTGCCACTTGCATTCAAGAGTTGTGGAGCGAAGCCAGCTGCACGCTAAAGCACAAGCAACCCACCCCAGCCCTTCCCTACTGCCGCAGGGGAGGGAGCACATCACCACGGCAGCAAGCTTCTCGCCTCAACTGCACTCACTGCAGCACAGCGGTCGTATACGGCGGCAGCGTCACCTTGCCATTGCCCAGCACCACGCCGCCATTGCTCTGCAGCAGTACCGACGACACGTGCGCATCGCTACTTATTTCGAACGCACGCGCATCACGCGACAGGTTGTGCACCACCAGCACACGCGACTGCGCATCCTGCAGGGTATAAGCCAATCCATGGGGATCAGTGATCGGCACGTTGCGCAATACTCCGTCGCGCAATGCAGCCACCTGCGAGCGCCAGCCGATCAACTTGCGATAGAGGTTCAACAGCGACGCAGGATCGGCATCCTGTGCCTGTACCGAAACCGACGCATCATCGCTTGTGCTCCAATCTTTCCAGCTGGCCGTGCCCGGCCCCTTGCCGCTGCGGTACCAGCGCATCGGCTCGCGGATGTTCTCGTCGGGCTTGCTGCCCTGCATGCCGAGTTCTTCGCCGTAGTAAATAAAAGGATGGCCAGGTAGGGTCAGCAGCAGGGCGGCGGCAAGGCGCATGTGCGCCATGTTGTCGTCCAGCTGGCTCATCACGCGTTGCTGGTCGTGGTTGGAGAGGAACGGCGCATCGTCGAATACGCCATGGTCATGCTGGCGATACGCCGCATAGGTGAATTCCAGGCCACGGCCGATGCCAAGATTGCGCTCCTGGCTGACGCTTTGGATCAACTGCGTCGCCAACGGAAAATCAAAGACGGTATTGAGCGGCCCCATGTATGGCGTCAGGTCATCCGGGTTCTGCCGCGCCACTTCACCCACCAGCCACACATGCGGATCGGTCGCCTCCAGCGCATGGCGATATTCGGTCCACCAGCGCACGTTCTTCTGCAACGCGATCGGATCGCTCATGTCGCTGCGCAGGTCGTCGTAGATATGCTGTGCGGCGTCCAGGCGGAACCCGTCCACCCCTTGCCGCAACCAGAAGCGGCCCACGTCGATCATGGCCTTGCGCACGGCGGGGTTGTCGTAATTGAGATCCGGCATGGCGCCGGTGAACGTCCCTTCGTAATACGCACCGTTCGATGCACGATGCCACGCCGGGCCGCCCACGGCGCTGATCGCCTGCAAGTCCGTACCAGGCTTGGCCCACAGATACCAGTCGTGATGCGGATTCTTGGGATCCAAGGCTGCCTTGAACCAGGGATGCTGGTCGCTGGTGTGATTGATCACCATGTCCATCACCACCTTGATGCCGCGCTTGTGCGCCTCGGCCAGTAGCGTGTTGAAATCCTTCAGCGTGCCGTACTGCCGATTGATGCCTTCGTAATCGGTGATGTCGTAGCCGTGATAAGTCGGCGACGGATTGATCGGCATCAGCCAGATGCCGCTGATACCCAGCGACTTGATGTAATCGAGCTTGGCGGTAACGCCGTTGAGATCGCCGATGCCGTCGCCGTTGGTGTCGTAGAACGCGCGAACGAAGATTTCGTAGTAGACGCCGGAATCCTGCGCTGCCGGCTTCGCTGAATCCGCTTTGTCTTGCGCGAAGGACGGGACCGACCATAGCGCCAGCATGGCGCCGATCGCGAAGGAACGGAAAACCGCTCTGAATTTAGACATAGGGTCGCCTCCCGGGAATGGAGTGTCGCTGTCACGGCACGGCCGCGCAACGAGTCGGGGAAACGACGAGGCAAACGGGATCGCGCCGGGAAAAGGCCCGGTCCTGCAATCGTCCACAGGACCGGGGAGGGAGCGCCTGGCGCCGCTCGGAGGCGCCAGGCCAAACACTTGAGCACTTAGATCTTGACGTTGAAGCCCGCGTAAAGCGTACGTCCGAAATACTGGATCGTGCCGGTTTCAGAGGAATTGCCGAAATACGTGCGGGTCGGCTGGTTGGTCAGGTTCAGCACCTGGAACAACACCGAGACATTCTTGGTGACGTTGTATGCCGTCTGCAGGTCCCACACCATTTCCGGCGCGAAGTACACGATCTGATTGGTGACTGCGATCTGCGAGTCGGAGACGAACTTCGAGCGGTAGTTGCCGGTGAGATTGGCCGAGAACAGACCGTTGTCGAAGAAGATCTGTGCACTTGCTACGTTACGCGACAAGCCCGGCAGTGCCTGGACCTGCGGCGGACCACCCAATGTGGAAGTCGCACCGAAGGGACTCTGCGTGAAAGCATAGTTGGCGCCGAAGCCCAGCCCGGACCAGATGCCCGGCAGGAAGTGCGTCTTTTGGAACGAGAATTCCAGACCGCGAATCATGCTGCCTTGCGCGTTATAGGCGGTCGTGTACGAGCCATTCAAATAGGGCTGGCCGGTCGAAGGATTGTTGGGCACCGTGATGCCGGCCGACGCAAAGTTGAAGTCGTTATACGTCACGTTCGTCTGCACGAATGTGTCGACGTGCTTGACGAACACGCCAGCCGTGAACAGACCGCTGGAATTGTCGAAGTAGTGCTCGTAATCCAGGTCGTACTGCATGGCGGTCAGCGGACGCAGCAGCGGGCTTGTGCCGCCCCAGACGTTGTACTGGCCGTTCGTGACGTAAGAGCCTGCGCCGGCCAGCATCGAATCGATCGGCGGACGCGACAACACCTTGGCGACCGAGAAGCGGGTCTGGTCGTTGTCGGTCCAGTGATAGATCAGGTTCAACGACGGCAGCCACTTGGTGTATGACATGCCAACGTTGATCGGGATGAAGTCGGTGGCAACGTAGCCGAACCCGTCCGTCATCGGCACGCCCTGGCCGGGCTCCACCTGCTGGATACCGGAGCTGCCTTGCGAGGTGTGCGACACGCGCAAACCGATATTGCCGGTCAACTCATGGTTCCACAGCGTAGTGTCGATATCACCCATCAAGAACAGATCGCGCACCTTCTCATGCACCGTGCCGCTCTGGATGCCCGACCAGCTGTTGTTGTCCAAGTCGAGCTGGGGATTGGGACGGACGCCGTACTGAGAAAGAATCGCCGGCGCATTGAGTTTCAGGAAACACGGCAGGCCGCTGAACTTGCCTTTCCAGCAAACTTCCTGCGTATCCGCACTGCTGAGCGGCAACGGCGGCTCGCCGGTTACCGGGTAGGAATTCCACTCTGAACCATAGACCCACACGGTACGGTTGGCCTGGAACGTGTGGTTGTTGAGGTAGATGCCAGCCTGGATATCGGTGAAGATCGGATTGCTTTCCAGGTCGTACTGCACGGCAGTGCGGAAGGCCCTGTAGCGATCGTGATAGATGTACGGATAGACGCCGTAACGCGATAGCGCCATATCGTTGGGATTGGTGTAGACATCAGGATTGGAAACCGTTGCCGAACCGACGTTGAGCCCATTGAGCGCGTACGTCACCGATTGGTTCATCAGGGTTGGATTGGCTGTGCCCAAGCCGTTGTAGGCGTCGGCCGTGGTGTCCACGTTGATCTCGTTGCTCTCTGCATGCGAAAGCGACAAATCGGATTCGACGTGCCAGGGACCGCTGTTCCATTTCAGATTCAGGCCGCCGGAGAACACGCCCGTCTTGGTGGTGTAGTTGTCGGCCGTCGTCTCGTTGGAAAACTGCACGTTGCTCTGGTTCGGATTGGTGCTGACGGTACCGCCAAGCAGGGTGTTGCCGACACCGAGAATCGGGTTGGTGATGACCGCGTTATTTTGGTAAAAGTTCTGCGACCGGAAACCGTAGCCGAAGTAGTCGTTGTCGAACTTCGAGTAATACATGTCGCCGGTGATCTGCAGATGATCCGTCGGCTTCCACACAACAGTCGACAGATAACCCGTGCGGCGCTCGGTACCGCCATCTTGTTGCAGCTGGATACCTTCCGGCACGTAGGCCTGGGCGCTGTTGGGATTATTTGGGTTGAGCGACTGCAATCCGCCGAACGCCTCGCCCACGAACTGTTCGGAAATATGCGGCTGGTAAAGCTGTGCAAAGCCAAGGCCGATACCCAGCGTGTTATCGAGGAACTTGCCTTGGTAGGCAACGCTGGCGCGATAGCCGACCGGGTTGTCGCCGACGATGTCGTGCGCCTGGCCGTCATAGCTGCCGCGCGCATCGATGTTCAGCGATTGGTCCTTGGTATTCTCCAGCGGATTGGCCGTCTGCATCGCGATCGTGCAACCCACGCCACCTTCGATCAGCGATGCCTGCGAGGATTTGTAGACCGTCGCCATGTTGATCAGCTCAGACGGATACTGATCGAACTGGATGTAGTTGCTGCCGCTGGTGGCAGGCTGCTCGCGGCCGTCCAACGTGGTTTCGATGAAGTTGCCGGACAAGCCACGGCAGTTGATCTGCGAGGCTTGGCCCGCAATACGCTCCGCCGAAACACCGGGCAGGCGCGTCAACGCATCGGCGATCGATTGGTCAGGCAGGCCGCCGATATCGGCAGCTGTCACGACGTTCTGGATCGTGTCGGCGTAACGCTGATAGTCGATCGACTTCTCGACACTGCTGCTGAAGCCGGTCACGGTCACCGTCGACAGGCTCTTGGCCAGCTCCTTCTGGCTCTTCGAATTGGTCGTCGCCTGGCTGCTGCCGGCGTCAGTGCTGGCCGTGCTCTGCTGCTGCGACGTACCGGGCGTCGTCTGCGCCCCTGTGTCACCGGTCGCGGCCTGCACCCCAAAAGCCATGGTAAGGCCCGCCGAAGCCAGAGCCATCACCAGCAAATTACGCTTGAGTATCACTTTCCCCTCCTCCCCAAAACCATTTTTTGTAGGCGCATCTTCTTGACCGCTTGCCGCGACGTCGCTTGCTGTCGGCTGCAACGGCAACTTGCATGCAGGCTTCAGGCCTGCCGCGTGGAATGCATGGTAGGGCGCGCTTTTCCAAGCAGAGCACATCATGCATACGTATTCATATCCGCCCATGCATGACGCTCATCGCAGCGCAGCAAAGGCCTGCCGTGCGCCTGCGTGAAGCTGTCGAAGCCCCGGAAAACGGCGGTAATACGAGAATTCCATGCGAGATTCAGTCAGCCATGCACCCAGGCGCGAGCATTTGCCCCACGATCCATGCCGCAACCGCAGCACGAATGAATACGTATGCACATCCTGCGAGCACGCAGAACTGCGCGACTAAGCTGCACCACGCCGACAAGCTTTGCTTTCTACCCGGGAATGTCCGCCTGGTGGATGGGGAACCCTTGTGTCGCCGTCATTCCCGCGCAAGCGGGAATCCATTTATCCTCCAGCGGAAAACAACATGGATTCCCGCTTGCGCGGGAATGACGGCAAGAAAGGGCTACGCCTCATCAGGTTTTTCATCAAGGGAACGAAGCAGGTCCGGCGAGTTTCGGATTCACTAAGGAAAGCGTTTTCACATGACCGATGCATCCTGGTGGCGCGGCGCCGTCATCTATCAGATCTATCCACGCAGTTTCCTGGATACCAATGGCGACGGCGTGGGCGACCTGCCGGGCATCATCCAGCGTCTTGACTACGTGGCGAGCCTGGGCGTGGATGCGATCTGGATCGCGCCGTTCTTCCGTTCGCCGATGGCCGATTTCGGCTACGACATTGCCGATTACCGCGACGTCGACCCATTGTTCGGCACGCTGGCGGATTTCGATCGCCTGCTCGACAAGGCGCATGGCCTGGGCTTGAAGGTGATGATCGACCAGGTGCTCAGCCACACCTCCGACCAGCATGCGTGGTTCAAGCAGAGCCGCGAAAGCGCCAGTAATGCGAAAGCGGATTGGTACGTGTGGGCCGATGCCAAGCCCGATGGCAGTCCGCCCAACAACTGGCTGTCGATCTTCGGCGGCTCGGCGTGGCAGTGGGAGCCGCGGCGCGGCCAGTATTACCTGCACAACTTTCTCGCCTCGCAACCGGATCTTAATTTCCATAACCCGCACGTGCGCGCAGCGGTGCTGGACAACGTGCGCTTCTGGCTCGACAAGGGCGTGGATGGCTTGCGCCTGGATGCGATCAATTTCTGCTTCCACGACAAGCAGCTGCGCGACAATCCGCCCAAGCCGAAGGAAAAACGCGTCGGCCGCGGCTTCAGCCCGGACAATCCGTACGCGTTCCAGTATCACCTTTACAACAACACGCAGCCGGAAAATCTCGATTTCCTGCAGGACTTGCGTGAGTTGCTCGATCGCTATCCCAGCGCGGTGACGCTCGGCGAAATTTCCTCGGAGGATTCGCTGGCGACGATGGCCGAATACACGCGCGGCCACCGCCTGCATATGGGCTACAGCTTCGAATTGCTCAGCAGCGACTACAGCGCCGCGTACATTCGCCAGACGGTCGCGCAGCTGGAAGCGCAAATGAGCGAAGGCTGGCCGTGCTGGGCCATTTCCAATCACGACGTGGAACGCGTGCTCACGCGCTGGGGCAATGGCAATGCCTCGCCGCGCCTGGCAAACCTGCTTACCGCGATGCTGTGTTCGTTGCGCGGTTCGGTGTGCGTGTATCAGGGCGAAGAACTCGGCCTGACCGAAGCCGAGGTGCCATTCGAGGCACTGCGCGATCCCTATGGCATTACGTTCTGGCCGAACTTCAAGGGCCGCGATGGCTGCCGCACGCCGATGCCGTGGAACGACAGCTCCTTCGCCGGCTTCAGCAGCGTGGCGCCGTGGCTGCCAGTCGACGAAACGCACAAAGCGCTGGCCGTGTCGCACCAGGAAGCCGATCCAAATTCCGTGCTGCAGGGATTCCGCCGTTTCATGCGCTGGCGTGCAGCGCAACCTGCGCTTCGACACGGCGATATCCGTTTCCTGGACGTGCCCGAGCCGGTGCTGGCCTTCGTGCGCAACGATGGCAGCGAACAGGTGCTGGCGGTGTTCAATCTCGGCAAGCAGGCGCAGACGGTCGCGTTGCAGGAGTTCGGCGCCGCCACGCCGCTGGAAGGGCATGGCTTGCAGCAAGGCGTATGGCAAGACGGGCGGCTTGAATTGCCCGGCCATGGCGTCCTGTTCGCGCGGCTCCCATAGGCTGGATGAAATCCAGGCTTTCTTGAACTCTCCATGCTGGAAATTCACGTCGCCCCACGCGGGCTTTTTCCCAAGAATCAAACCACTTAACCGTCTAAATTCACGGCTTCGTCACGTTTCCGAGCCTAGGCTTTCACGCGTGTAAACCGCCGGATACAGGGGCCGGCGGGCAGGTCTGCACCGCATCCCCTTGGATCACTTGGCGACGCCTCCGACCAGGCGCCGGATGAACGCTATACGTGATATCGCTGCCCGGGCCGGCTGCTTTCCGCCCGCAATTCAAATATCGGCAGCGGATCAAGACGGATTTTCTTGCAGCACTTTGCCGGTCATGCCGTTGCGCCCGTTTCTCTCACGGAGAGAGCCGCCATGAATTACAGCGAATACCTGAGGCCCGTCAGTTCAGCATTTGCAGCGCCTGCCGAGCGCGCATCGACCGGATTGCACATGCCGACCCTGCACTATCCCTGGGCCAGCGCCTGCTCGCCGCACGCGCCGTTCGTGGAAGCCCGCATGCATCAATGGCTGGTGCAATACGGCCTGATTCCCAATGAGCATTACCGCGCACGCCTGGCGCGGGCGAAATTCGGCTGGCTGGCGGCGCGCTGCCATCCCTATGCGTCGATGGAACGCTTGCAGACGATCGCCAATTTCTACGCCTGGTATTTCCTGGTCGACGACTGGTTCGTGGGCAATACCGAAAAGGTCTCCACGTACACCATTTCCAATCTCACCGCGGTCATCGACGTACTCGACGCCGGCCGTACCAGCGGCGAGCCGGTCTATGGCGAAGCCGCCTGGGCGGACATGTGCCGGGATTTACGCTTGAGCATGTCGGGCGCGCAGTTCGAACGCTTCGCTCATACCATGCATTTGTGGGTAGGCATGGCCGGCTTGCGCATGCTTGAACACACGCATGCGCAAGCGCCTCGGCCGCATCGGCGCGAAGCCATCCTGCGCCACGCCGGCGGCTTGTATCCCTGCCTTTACCTGATCGATTTCGCCAATGACCTGCCCTTGCCGCAGGAAGAATACGATCGGTTGAACGTGCAGCAGTTGCGCCGGCATACCAACCGCATCGTGTGCTGGAGCAGCGACGTGCAGCACCTGGGCATGGACGTCCGCCAATCGGCGCCCCGCCGCAACACGGTGGCACGCTACACCAGCCAGGGTTATTCGCTGCAACACGGTGTGGACCGCGTCAGCGAGCGCATCCGCATGGAACTGGACACCTTCATGCGCACCGCCGCAGCAGTCAAGGAAAGCGCCGGCCCTGCGCTATCGAACTACATCAGCGGACTGAAGCACTGGATGAGCGGCTACCGCGATTGGCTGGCCGCGCAGCACAGCACCCGGCCCTTTGCGGAACCGGAGGCGGTCATCAGCGCCTGGTAGCACGCCATTTGCGATGCGGTGCAAAAACGCCTTAAACCAACTCGGGCGGCACGCTCGAGGTTCGCGAGGAGGGTCCCCCTCCCCGCATGCTGGGGAGGCGAGGGATAGCCATGGCGTCCAACAACTCCGCCAGATGTGCTGCGCGGCGCGCGGCGGACTGGCTACCCGTTCCAGCCGCTCGCCTGCAGACCTGCTGGGCGTCGCGCCTCATCTTTTAAATTCAGCACGTTGGGGCCGCACTGCATGCGCGGCGGCGTGTGCGTGCATGGACCGGAGCATCCTTATCGGATGCATGTGCAACCAAAAGTCGACTCGCTGAAAGCTAACGTGGTTAAAATCTTGTAGTTCGGCCGGGCGCGCGCCTACCCCTGCCCGGGCGGTTTCAATCGTTTCAAGGAACCGTCCTGCCACGCGCCCTCCATGCCTCCGTCACTTGCGCGCGGCAAGCGTGCATGGCGAAGGCGTGGCGTCCGAGTTGTTCCGACACCATCGAGGACCCAGCTTTTGAATACAGCGAACGATACGGCAGCACGACGCAATCCTGGCGTGAGCGGCATGAGCCTGTACGTGCCCCGCCCGCGCGTCTCCCTGCGTGACTGGTGCGAATGGACGGGAAATTCCTGGGACAAAGTGCAGGCCGTGGTCGGCCGCAGCTTCCGCCAGCCGGCGCCGTATGAAGATGCATACACCATGGCGGCCACCGCCGTGCTGCGCCTGATCCAGCAATACGACATCGATCCGCGCAACGTCGGCCAGCTCGCGCTGGGCACCGAAAGCAGCAAGGACAACTCTGCCGGCGCCGTGATCGTGCGCGGCATGGTCGATCGCGAACTCGAACGCCTGGGGCTGCCGCGCCTGTCGCGCCAGATGGAAGTGCCCGAGTTCAAGCACGCCTGCCTCGGCGGCGTCTATGCGCTGAAGAGCGCGCTGCGCTACGTGGCGTTCGATGCCAACGGCCGCCAGGCGATCGTGGTGTGCAGCGATATCGCCGCCTATGAGCGCGGTTCCAGCGGCGAGCAGACGCAAGGCGCCGGCGCCGTGGCGATGCTGGTGGAAGCGCAGCCGAAGCTGTTCGAGGTGGATCTGGCGCACGCAGGCAGCGCATCGGATTTCCGCGGCCCGGATTTCCGCAAGCCGTTGCTGCGTTACTTCCATCATGAATACGGCCAGCGCCATCGCCGCCTACACGATTTCCCAATCTTCAGCGGCAAGTACTCCACCTTCGCCTACCTCGATGAAGTGGGCCAGGCGACGGATGCGATGATCCAACGGCTGGGTGTGTCGGATCTTGAATTCCTCGACGACGCCAAAGGCCTGTTCTTCCATCGCCCGTACCACATGATGCCGCTGCAGGCGCTGGCCTTTATCTACGCCCGCGCCCTGGCACGCGCACCGCAACCCAACGCCGATTTCCAGGCGCTGTGCGAGCAGGCCGGCGTATCGGCCGAAGGCGTGATCGCCGAATGCCGCAACACGCCGGACCTGTTCGGCGAATTCCTCAGCCAGGGCGCCCATGCCGAAGCGCCGCAAGATGCGCATCCGCTCACCACCAAGCTCTCGGGCGTGGCGCGCAAGAGTCCCGCGTTCCAGCAATTGCTGGCCACGCGCGTGAACCTGGGTACCGATTGGGCGATGGAACTGGGCAATCTCTATACCGCCGCACTGCCGGCATGGATTGCCGCCGGCTTCGAACAGGCACTGGAAAACAACGTCGAGTGGACCGACGCCAAGCTGTACGCCATCGGCTACGGCAGCGGCGATGCCTCCGAGGCCATTCCGTTGCGTGTGGTGCCGGGTTGGCGCGCAGCCGCGGCGAAGATCGGCTTCCGTGCCGCGCTGGCCGAGTCCACGGATCTCACCCGCGAGCAGTACGAAGCGATGCACGACGGCCAGGACGTGGCGCTGGATTGTCCGCCGGTCAACCAGTTCGTGATCGCCCGCACCGGCGATACCTATGAGGCGGCGTTCCAGGACCTGGGCGTGGATTACTACGAGTTCGCGCAGTAATTCGGTGCATCGCGTCGGTTGGGGGAAGCGAACGCGAACCCCAACCTTGGCATGTCGACCAAAGTCATCAAGTTAGGGTTTACACCCGACCTACAAATACACCGGCCTTTGGCTAGACTCCGCCCGTCCCTCACCACGCGGCGCCGGCATGTTCAAGCTCAAAGGCATCTTGCCCCTCCAGGCCGGCGACCAGGCGTTGGCTTGCATAACGTCGGGGATCGGCTTGGCGCGGATCACTTTGGACGGGAAATCGGGCATGTTGAAGCGACAGGCGCTTGCCGCCGCCATGGTGGGACTGCTTGCGGCGAGCGGCGCCGCGCACGCGGATGGCGACATCTTCAGCGACGGCCACGTGGACGGCGACCTGCGCCTCTACAACTTCAACCGCCTCTACGCCAGCAAGACCACGCCGAACACCAGCGCGTTTTCCGTAGCGGCGCTGATCAATGCGCAAACCGGCAGCTTCCTCACCGGCTTCAGCATCGGCGGTTCGTTCGCCACGGCCAATTCGCTGGGCACGCATTCGAACGAACTGGCGAAGATCGACACCACGCTGGCCGGCCCTAACAACTCGATCGGCACCTTCAGCCAGGCCTATCTGCAATACCAGCACGGCATCTTCCTGTTTCGCGGCGGCTATCAATACCTGACCGACGATCCGTGGATGGGCAACAACGATTCGCGCATCATTCCCTCGTCGTACAACGCACTGAAAGTGCAGATCACGCCGCTTGCCGGCTGGAGCCTGTTCGCCATCCGCGAATACAGCTGGAAGAGCCGCACCTCGGGCGGCATGTTTCCGGACAACCTGTACTACTCGTCCAAGTACGACGGCGATTCGATGTACGGCAACAACGGTTCTCTGCCCTTGCATGCGCGCTCCGCGCCCGGCACCTGGGAAGGTGGCAGCACGTACGTGCATGGCGGCTTGAATGCGCAGCTGCGCTATTACGACTTCATGCACTTCGCGCGCACCGCCTATGCGGTAGGCAGCTACGTGTTCGACACCGGCACGGGCTTCAATCCAGTCGTCGGTGCGCAGTACGTGGCGCAAAACGCAGGCACGGACAACCGCTTTGCCGAAACCAACACCAAGCTGTTCGGCGTGGCCGGCGACCACGTGAAAAGCCGCGCCATCGGCGGCGATCTGGGGTTGGTGATTCCCAACGGCCGCTTCGACCTCTACTACAACAAGGTGGCGCGCGAAGAGGGCGCAGTGGGTGGCGGCGCACTGATTTCACCCTACACCGCCAACTACGGCACCGATCCGCTGTTCACCACCTCGATGATCCGCGGCCTGGTCGAAGCCGGCCCCGGCCGCGCCTGGAAAGGCAAGTTCACCTACGACCTGTTCGACAAGCAGCTGCAGCTGACGGCCGCGTATGCGAAATACATGACCGATTACCGCGGCAACAGCCACGACCTGTATGTCGACGTGATCTACCATTTGGACGGCTATTTGCGCGGCCTGACACTGCGCGACCGCTGGGAACTGTCCAACGGCGGCATCGACAACCTCAACCCGACCAACAAGACCTTCGTCTACAACCGGGTGATGATCGATTACAAGTTCTAAGTGCATCGGGCTGCCCGGCGCTGCCGCGGCCCGCGAAGCGGCCTTTGGTGCTCCAAATCCCCTATTAAGACGCATCGCACAAATGGCGTGGCGGCACTCGGACAGCCAAAAAGACCCTAAAAATGTCCCATAAAGACAGCATTCCTCCCTTTGGACCCCTTGCGATTTTGTGCAAACGCACATAAGAATGCCGTAACGCCCCTGCGGGAGAGGGAGCGGCCGGTGACGGCCAGCATCAGGGGCGTCCAGTGCCATTACAACCAGGGGAGTCTCGCATGTCCAAACGATGGGCAGTGGCTATCGTTTTAGCCGGTTTTGCCGTGGCCAGCACCCATGCATGGTCGGACGATGACATTTTCAGCAGCGGCCATGTGGATGGCGACCTGCGTCTCTACCATTACGATCGCCTTTACGCCAGCAAGACCACGCCGAACGCCAGCGCGTTTTCCATCGGCGCGCTGATCAACGCGCAGACGGGCGACTTCCTTACTGGCTTCAGCGTGGGCGCCTCGTTCGCCACCGCCAATTCGCTCGGCACGCATGCGGAGCAGCTGGCAAAAATCGACACGACCCTCGCTGGCCCGAGCAATTCCATCGGCACCTTCAGCCAGGCCTATCTGCAATACCAGCGCGGCATCTTCCTGTTTCGCGGCGGCTATCAATACCTGGCCGACGATCCGTGGATGGGCAACAACGATGCGCGCGTCATTCCTTCCTCGTACAACGCGTTGAAAGTGCAGGTCACGCCGCTGACGGGCTGGAACCTCTTCGCCGTGCGCGAGTACAGCTGGAAAAGCCGCACATCCGAGGGCATGAATGCGGACAACCTGTATTACCCGTCCAAATACGACGGCGATTCGATGTACGGCAACAACGGCTCGCTGCCGCTGCATGCGCGCTCCGCGCCGGGCACCTGGGAAAGCGGCACGACCTACGTCGGCCATGGAGTCAATGCGCAGTTGCGCTACTACGACTTCATGCACTTCGCGCGCACCGCTTTCGCCATGGGTAGCTACGTGTTCGATACCGGCAGCGGTTTCAATCCAGTGGTCGGCGCGCAATACCTCGCGCAGGACTATGGCGCGGACAATCGCTTTACCGAAACCGGCACCAGGCTGTTCGGTATCGCGGGCAATCACGTCAAGAGCCGCGTCGTCGGCGGCGACGTGGGGGTAGTGATTCCCCATGGCCGCTTCGACCTCTTCTACAACAAGGTGGCGCATGAGGAAGGCGCCGCCGGTGGCGGTGCATTGATCTCGCCTTTCACTACCAATTACGCCAGCGACCCGCTGTACACCACCTCGATGATCCGCGGCCTGATCGAATCCGGCCCGGGACATGCATGGAAAGGCAAATTCACTTACGACCTCATCGACAAGAAGCTCGAACTAGCCACCGCCTACGCCAAATATTTCACCTACTACCGCGGCAACAGCCACGATCTTTATGTCGACGTGATCTACCACCTGGATGGCGTGCTCAAGGGCCTGACGCTGCGCAACCGCTGGGAGCTGTCCAATGGCGGCATCAACAACCTCAACCCGACCAACAAGGCCTTCGTCTACAACCGGCTGATGATCGACTACAAGTTTTAAGGCAACACTGATCAAGTATCGCCTTAATCAGGTTTTAAGCGCGCATGAAAGGAAGGCGGCCACCGCCTTCCTTTTGCCCGATGCCAGCACCTATGATCGGGCCACCTTTTTTCGCGGAGCGAACCATGCGCGCCATTCTGATCATCCTGGGACTCGTGCTGCTGGTCGGCGGCCTGTGGGTCGTGTTCGGCCACGGCAGCTATACGCAGACCGACACCCTGCTGCAGATCGGCTCGGCCAAGTTCACGGCCAAGCATGACAAGGCGATTCCGGAGTGGGTCGGTATCAGCGGCATCGTGGTGGGAGCGTTGCTGGCGATGGGTGGGTTGTTTTCGAAGCGCTGAGTGCACGCAATCGCCGTCCAAGGAGGGTTGCCTGCGTACTCCCCCGCGGCCGTCATCCCCGCGAAAGCGGGAATCCATTTCCATGGATGCATCAAGTCAAAATGGATTCCCGCTTTCGCGGGAATGACGGCAAAAGAACGGCCTGAACAGGAACATCTCATCCCCACCCGCTACAATCCCGCGGATGGATGTCTCCCACCTGATCGACTCGCTCAACGACGCGCAACGTGAAGCCGTCTGCGCATCACCCGGCCATTACCTGGTCCTCGCCGGTGCCGGCTCCGGCAAGACCCGCGTGCTTACCAACCGCATCGGCTGGCTCAACCAGGTCGAGCGCGTGCCGCCGTGGGCGATCCTTGCCGTCACCTTCACCAACAAGGCCGCAGGCGAAATGCGCGCGCGCCTGGACAACCTGATTCCGGGCGGCACGCAAGGCCTCACGGTCGGCACCTTCCACGGCATCGCCCACCGCCTGCTGCGCCGCCACTGGCGTGAAGCCGGCCTGCCGGAAAGCTTCCAGATTCTCGACGCCGACGATCAGCAGCGCATGGTGAAACGCGTGATCGCCGGGCTAGGGCTGGACGAAGCCCGCTTTCCGCCGCGCCAGGCCGCCTGGCAGATCAACAGCTGGAAGGACGAGGGCAAGCGCCCGGAGAACATCGAGCATCACCAACATCCGGTCACGCGCACACTGGTGCAGATCTACCAGGCTTATGAAGACGGCTGCCAGCGCGCCGGCCTGGTGGATTTCGCCGAGCTGCTGCTGCGTGCGCACGAGCTATGGCTGAAGCAACCCGCCGTGCTGGAGCATTACCAGCAGCGCTGGCGCTATTTGCTGATCGACGAATTCCAGGACACCAACGCGCTGCAATACGCGTGGATTCGCGTACTGGCCGGCCGTAGCGGCCAGGTGTTCGTGGTGGGCGACGACGACCAGGCCATCTACGGCTGGCGCGGCGCCAAGGTGGAAAACGTGCAGCAGTTCCTGCGCGATTTCCCTGGCGCGCGCACGATCAAGCTGGAGCAGAACTACCGCTCCACCTCCACCATCCTGAAAGCCGCCAATAGCGTGATCGAACGCAACGGCAACCGTCTCGGCAAGCAGTTATGGACGGCTGGCGAGGAAGGCGAGCGCATCGCCGTGTATGCCGCGTACAACGAACAGGACGAAGCGCGCTTCGTGATCGAACGCATTCGCGAATACATCGCCGAGCATGGCGATGCGAAGGATTGCGCCATTCTCTATCGCTCCAATGCGCAGTCGCGCAACTTCGAAGAACAGCTGATCCAGCACGACGTTCCCTATCGCGTCTATGGCGGCCTGCGCTTCTTCGAGCGCGCGGAAATCAAGGATGCGCTGTCGTACCTGCGCCTTACCGCCAATCGCCATGATGATGCGGCATTCGAGCGCGCGGTGAATACACCGCCGCGTGGTATCGGCGACCGCACACTCGACGTGCTGCGCCGACGCGCACGCGGCGAAGCTACGTCGATGTGGGAGGCTGCGCTGAGCGAGCTTACCAACAGCAATGAATTGGCTGGCCGTGCGAAGAATGCGGTAAAGGTGTTTCTGGCCATGATCAATGACATGGCGCGCGCTTTCGCCCCCTCTCCCCTCCGGGGAGAGGGCTGGGGTGAGGGGCAGCTCTTGCCCGAAGCCCCCGCTCCGGACAGCCCTCCACCCAACCCTCTCCCCGGAGGGGAAAGGGCTTTGAACCTCGCCGAACAGATCGACCACGCCATCAGCCAATCGGGCCTGCGCGACTTCTACGAAAAAGACAGCCGCGGCAACGCCGAGTCGCGCGTGGAAAACCTGGACGAACTGGTCAACGTGGCCAGCCGTTTCGAACTCACGCTCGACGATATTGAAGCAGGCCTGAGCGAGCTCTCCGCGTTTCTTTCGCACGCCGCGCTGGAAGCCGGCGAAGGCCAGGGCGAATCCTGGGACAACTGCGTGCAACTGATGACGCTGCATTCGGCCAAGGGCCTGGAGTTTCCGCTGGTGTTCCTGGTCGGCGTGGAAGAAGGCCTGTTCCCCAGCCAGCGTTCCGTCGAAGACGAAGGCCGACTGGAAGAAGAACGTCGCCTTGCCTACGTCGGCATCACGCGCGCGCGCCAGCGCCTGTTCATCACGCATGCCGAATCGCGTCGCATGCACGGTACGGAAATGCTTTCGCGTCCCTCGCGGTTCCTCGCCGAAATACCGCCTTCGTTGCTCGATGAAGTACGTCCGCGCGTGCAGGTAAGCCGTCCGCTCTATGCCGGCCGCTTCAACGAACCGGCGCCTTCGTTGCAAGAAGACTTGCCGGTCAAGCTCGGCCAGCGCGTCAGCCATCCCAGCTTCGGCGAAGGCGTGGTGGTGAGTGCCGAAGGCAGCGGAGCACACACGCGGCTGCAAATCAATTTCGAAAGCGCCGGCAGCAAATGGCTGGTGGCGGCTTACGCCAAGCTCACGCCGCTGTAGGATGCTGCAGCGATGAACGAGCGTCCCATTCGCGAACTGCGACGCGAACTCGGCAGCTTCCATCAGCAGCTGCAGGACCTCTATCAACGCCTGCCGTGGAGTCACCGCCTGGTCAACGGCTTGTCCCTGGCCATGCAGGCCCTGGCCGCCGCCAGCCTCGGTTACGGACTGGGCTTGCTGCTGCATACGCAACAGGCGTTCTGGGGCGCGCTCACCGCCATCGCGGTCACGCAGCAGAGCTACATCGATACGCGCAAGTCGTCGATCGACCAGGTGCTTGGCGCGGTAATTGGCGCCACCATCGCCATCATCGGCTCGTACCTGGCGCAGGACAATTACCCCGTCTACGCCATCACCATGGCCATCTCCATCGTGCTGTGCTGGCTGTTCAACCTCGGCAGCGCCGGCAAGTTGAGCGCCACCACCGTCACCATCGTGATGCTGGTGCCGCACAACGGCCCGTTCTGGACCATCGCGCTCACGCGTCTGGGTGAAGTCACTATCGGTATAGCCAGCGCCTTGCTGGTGACGTGGATCGCTAACCGTTTGGAAAAGCTCTGGCAACGCAAGGCTACGTAACTGTGTAAGCTGGGATGCAATCTCAGAATCGTCTTGCCCATGAATGCTGTGATTGCATCCCAGCCTACTTGCTGTTCTATGATCGACAGAAACATGGGTCGAATCAGGAACGCACGGATGGCCAAATTTATTCCCAGCCGCAGCAACAGTCTTGGACGCATGACGCCTGGAGAGAGGCGCTTTTCCGAACGACTGGATCAGAAGCTCGAAGACAATTACCTGGTGTGGTACGACGTACCGATCGGCGGCCAACAGCGCCATCCTGACTTTGTCATCGTCCATCCCGAACAAGGACTGTGGGTGTTGGAGGTCAAGGATTGGAAGCCGGAAAACATCATTCAGGCCGACAAGACGCAGTTCACCTTGATTGACCACGGGAAGGCGGTCAAGAAGAACAACCCCCTGGAGCAGGCACGCCAGCACGCCTTGCGCGTCAAGGAGCAACTGGAACGCGACCCTGCACTAATCAATCCGGAGGATCACCACCACGCTGGCAATCTAATCATGCCATGGACCTATGGCGTGGTGCTGACCAATATCAAGCGCAAACAATTCACTGACGGTGGTCTGGAAGATCTCATTCCCGCACATCGAGTGATTTGCAGCGATGAAATGTACGAGAGTACCGATGCTGAAGCTTTTCAGAAACGGCTGCACGAGATGTTCCCCTATATTTTTCCCTGCAAGCTGGCGCTACCGCAGATGGATCGCATCCGCTGGCACCTGTTTCCAGAGCTGCGCATGGAACCCGGCGAGGGACAATTCGGCTTGCCCTTTGGCAGCGATGCCAATGCGGCGGCACTCGTGGATATCCCGGACATCGTTCGCATTATGGACATGCAGCAGGAGCAGCTAGCTCGCACCATCGGCGACGAACACCGCGTTATCCATGGTGTGGCGGGTTCCGGTAAAACCATGATCCTGGGCTTTCGCGCCATGCATTTGGCGCGCACAGCATCCAAGCCAATCCTGATCCTGTGTTATGCCAAACCCCTGGCTGCGCGATTGGAGCAGCTCATGGGCGAACGCGGCCTAGCGGGCAAGGTGCAGGTGTACAATTTTCACAAATGGTGCAGCAGGATGCTTAGAACTTACGGCGTGCTGCCGCCGCCGCAAGGGCAAACCAGTGCGGACTTTTTTGAAGCGCAGGTTGAACGCGTCATCCATGGCGTCGAGCACCAACAAATCCCACGCTACCAATACGGTGCCGTGCTAATAGATGAAGGCCATGACTTCCAACCGGAGTGGTACCGTCTGATCGTACAGATGATTGACCCTGCCACCAACTCACTATTGGTGCTTTACGACGACGCGCAGAACATCTACGGCAAAGCCAATCGGCCGGCATTCACCTGGAAGAGTGTTGGAGTACAAGCACAGGGACGTACCACCATCCTCCGCATCAATTACCGCAACACCACGGAGATCCTCGCTGTGGCGTATCGCTTCGCACGAGCACTGTTCGAGGAACGCTCCGGCGATAGCGAAGATGTACCGTTGATCGCTCCCGAAAGCGCCGGTCGACGCGGTCCTGTTCCCACCCTGATCCGAACCGATGACTCAGCACACGAATGGCGGGCTGTAGTGGAGCGCATCCGCGATGAACAGCACCACGGACGTATGCTCTCCGCGATAGCGGTTCTTTTTTTTAGTAAATGGCAAGGTGAAAAAATTCATCAGGTATTGGAGCAGGCGGGCATCACGAGTCATCTTGCAGATGACGCCGGAAAGACCTCGCTATTCACCTCCGGCAACAATGTCAAACTGATCAGCATGCATTCCAGCAAGGGCTTGGAGTTTCCCGTCGTCATCATCCCCGGCTTAGGCCGGTTGCCGCGATCAGAGCAAGACGAAGCGGAGGACGCCCGCCTGCTCTATGTGGCCATGACCCGCGCCACCGAGCAATTAATCCTGATTCACCATGAAGAATCGGTATTCACCGCCCGTATCCGCGCCTCAATCAACGACATCCAGGCACAGCTTGCAGGCATGTAGGTTGGGGTGAGGCGCGGCCGAACCCAACACGGTTACACCCGACAATGTTGGGGTTCGCGCTCCGCTCACCCCAACCTACGTCCGTACTGAATTCCCTCGCGGCACAAAAATTTACGCGTTCTTTATGCAACGCCCCCTTTTCGCTACCCGCTTCTTATACGCCCCTGCCTAAAGTGCGCAGCTCAAGAGGCATCGAGCGACACCATGGATTTTGTCTATCTACTTTTCGGCTTCGTGCTGGCGGCGGCCACGCTTGGCTTTCTGTTGCTCTGCGACCGCCTGGGGCCACGTTGACCGTATTCGCGGCGACTTCATAACGGAGCACATCCCATGAACTTCTTCTACGGATTGGCTGCCGCGATCGCGGTGGCTTTGACGGTTTACCTGTGCGTGGCCCTGCTGAAGCCGGAGTGGTTCGAATGACTGCCAACGACTATCTGCAGATTGGCATCTACCTGGTGGTGCTGTTGCTGCTCATCAAGCCGATGGGCAGCTATATGGCGCAGGTGTTTGCCGATGAGCCGAACCGGATCACGCGCATCGGTGCCGGTTTCGAGCGCCTGCTGTATCGCCTGTGTGGCATCGACGCCCGCGAAGACATGGGGTGGAAGACGTACGCCATCGCCATGCTGCTGTTCAACGTGTGCGGCATGGTGCTTGTTTACGCGTTCCAGCGCCTGCAGGGTCATCTGCCGCTGAATCCGCAGCATTTTCCGGCGCTGAGTCCGGACTTGTCGATCAACACCGCCATCAGCTTCGTCAGCAACACCAACTGGCAGGCTTATTCCGGCGAGTCGGCGATGAGCTATCTCACGCAGATGGCGGCGCTGGCGGTGCAGAACTTTTTGTCGGCCGCGACCGGCATTGCGGTGGCCATTGCCGTCATCCGCGGCTTTGCGCGCAAGACGGTCAAAGGCATCGGCAATTTCTGGGTGGATTTGACGCGCACCACGTTGTACTTGCTGCTGCCGATCTCGTTCGTGCTTGCCTTGCTGCTGGTGTCGCAAGGCGTGATCCAGAATTTCAAAGCCTACGTGGATGTGCCGGTGGTGCAGACCAGCACCTATGCCAATCCCGTGACCGATGCAACTGGCAATGCGGTCAAGGATGCCTCAGGCAACGCCGTGACCAAACCTGCGCCGCTCACCACCGAGACGCTGCCGATGGGGCCAGCCGCATCGCAGATCGCAATCAAGATGCTGGGCACCAATGGCGGCGGTTTCTTCGGCGCGAACTCGGCGCATCCGTATGAGAACCCCACGCCGCTCTCCAATTTTCTCGAAATGCTGGCGATCCTCCTGATCCCCGGCGGCTTGTGCCTCACCTTCGGCGAGATGGTGGGCGACAAGCGTCAAGGCTGGGCGATCCTCGCCACCATGCTGGTGATCTTCATTCCGCTCACGCTTGGAGTAACAGCTGCGGAACAGGCCGGCAATCCCATCCTGCACGCACTGCCGATCGACCAGCACGCTTCGGCGCTGCAATCGGGCGGCAATATGGAAGGCAAGGAAACACGCTTCGGCATCGCGGCCAGCAGCCTGTTTACCGCCATCACCACGGCTGCATCGTGTGGCGCGGTGAACAACATGCACGATTCGCTTACGCCGCTCGGCGGGCTGGTGCCGATGTGGCTGATGCAGTTGGGTGAAGTGATTTTCGGCGGCGTCGGCTCCGGTTTCTACGGCATGCTGGCGTTTTCGGTGGTGGCGGTGTTCATCGCCGGCCTGATGGTGGGCCGCACGCCGGAATACATCGGCAAGAAGATCGAAGCGTATGAAATGAAGATGGCCAGCCTGGCCGTGCTGATTCCCTGCGCGCTGGTGGTGATTTGCACGGCCATTGCGGTGATGACGCCAGCAGCCACCGCGACGGTAGGCAATCCCGGCGCGCATGGCTTCAGCGAAATCCTCTACGCCGTCACCTCCGCGAGCAACAACAACGGCAGTGCGTTCGGCGGCCTGTCGGCGAACATCCCCTTCTGGAACGTGATGCTGAGCGTGTGCATGTTCTGGTCGCGCTACATGCTGGCGATTGCGATGCTGGCGATGGCCGGTTCGCTGGCTGCGAAGAAACACGTACCCGTTTCGGCCGGCACGCTGCCGACGCACACACCTTTGTTTGTGACGCTGCTTACCAGCGTGGTGATCGTGGTGGGCGCCTTGACCTTCCTGCCTGCATTGGCACTCGGGCCGATTGCCGAGTACCTGATGTCGGTGCATTGATGCTCTTACTCCCTTCCCCTGCTTTTGTGAAACGTCGAGACGCTCAACTCGTCATTCCAGCGAAAGCTGGAATCCAGTGCCTTAGCTCCAAAGCAAAGTCACTGGACCCCAGCTTTCGCTGGGGTGACGGATCGGGGGTGCCGCCACTACCGCGATTGGGAAAGGAATCAAAGAAAACCGGAGCTTTCAGAACATGACTTCCCACGCCCATGCAGTCCGCACGTTCGACCGTACGCTGATCCTGAAAGCGGTAACGGACGCCTTCCGCAAACTTTCACCGCGCATGCAATTCCGCAATCCGGTGATGTTCGTGGTGTTCGTGTGCAGCGTGCTCACCACGTTGCTATGGATCCAGGCGCTGACCGGCCACGGCGAAGCGCCCACCGGCTTCATCTTCTGGGTGACGGTGTGGCTGTGGTTCACGCTGCTATTCGCCAATTTCGCCGAAGCGCTGGCCGAAGGCCGCGGCAAGGCGCAAGCGGCCGCGTTGCGCAGCACGCGCAAGGACGTGATGGCAAAGAAGCTGGCCGAGCCGAAGCGCGATGCAGCGATAGCGTTCATGCCATCGAGCGAACTACGCGCCGGACATATCGTGCTGGTCGAGGCCAACGAACAGATCCCCGGCGATGGCGAGGTGCTTATCGGCGCGGCGAGCGTCGACGAAAGTGCCATCACCGGCGAATCCGCGCCGGTGATCCGCGAAGGCGGCGGCGACCGCAGCGCCGTCACCGGCGGTACGCGCGTGCTGTCGGACTGGCTGGTGATCAGGATCACGCAGAACCCCGGCGAGAGTTTTCTCGATCGCATGATCGCGATGGTGGAAGGCGCCGCGCGCCGCAAGACGCCGAACGAGATCGCGCTAACCATCCTGCTGGCCAAGTTCACGCTGATCTTCCTGCTCGCCTGCGCCACCTTGCTGCCCTACTCCATCTACAGCGTGCAAGCAGCCGGCAAGGGCAACCCGATCACACTCACCGTGCTGATCGCCTTGCTGGTATGCCTGATCCCCACCACCATCGGCGCGCTGCTGTCGGCGATCGGCATTGCCGGCATGGATCGCATGATCCGCGCCAACGTCATCGCCACTTCCGGCCGTGCGGTGGAAGCGGCTGGCGACGTGGACGTGCTGTTGCTGGACAAGACCGGCACCATCACGCTCGGCAATCGCCAGGCTTTCGCGTTCCACGCGGCGCCGGGTATCGAGGAGCGCACACTGGCTGACGTGGCCCAACTGGCTTCGCTCGCAGACGAAACACCGGAAGGCCGCAGCGTGGTCGTGCTGGCGAAGGAGCGCTTCAACCTGCGCGAGCGTGAACTGGAATCCATGCACGCGGAGTTCGTGCCCTTCACCGCGCAAACGCGCATGAGCGGCGTGGACATCGGCGAGCGCCGCATCCGCAAAGGTGCGCTGGATGCGGTGGAGCGTTACCTCGACAGTCTTGGCAGCCATCTGCCGCCAGCCGTGAAGCGCATGGCCGAAGACATCGCACGCCGTGGCGCCACGCCACTGATCGTGACCGAAGGCGATCGGGCGCTGGGTGTGATCGAGCTCAAAGACATCGTGAAGGGCGGCATCAAGGAACGCTTCGCCGAGCTGCGCCGCATGGGCATCAAGACTGTGATGGTGACCGGTGACAACCCGCTCACCGCAGCAGCTATCGCCGCCGAAGCCGGCGTGGACGATTTCCTCGCCGAAGCGACGCCGGAAGCCAAGCTGAAACTGATCCGCCAGATGCAGGCCGAAAGCCGCCTGGTGGCGATGTGCGGCGACGGCACCAACGATGCACCGGCGCTTGCGCAAGCCGACGTGGCGGTTGCCATGAACACCGGCACGCAGGCGGCAAAGGAAGCCGGCAACATGGTGGATCTGGATTCCAACCCCACCAAGCTGATCGAAGTGGTGGAGATCGGCAAGCAGATGCTGATAACGCGCGGCTCGCTCACCACGTTCTCGATCGCCAACGACGTGGCCAAGTATTTCGCGATCATTCCGGCAGCGTTCGCCACCACCTACCCCGCGCTCAACGCACTGAACGTGATGAAGCTCGCCACGCCGCAAAGCGCAATTCTGTCGGCGGTGATCTTCAACGCGCTGATCATCATCTTCCTGATTCCGCTCGCGCTGAAAGGCGTGAAATACCGGCCGCTGGGTGCGGGCCAGCTCTTGCGCCGGAACCTGCTGATGTATGGCTTGGGCGGCATCGTGGTGCCGTTCCTCGGCATCAAGTTCATCGACATGCTGCTGGTCCTGTTTGGTCTCGCCTGAGGAGGCGTTGCTATGCAAACCGTAAAACTCTCCCTGTCACTGCCGGATGCCACTCACCCGAACATGCAGCTGCATGTTTGTGCCGAGGAGACGGACTGTGATGTGGTGATCGAACTGCCGGTACGCGCCAGAGGGGGCGTCACTCGCACGACGGATACGCCCATGACGGCAGAAGACGACTACGTGCTCGGCGGTTACGCCGGTATCTGATATCCCCACATCGGCATCGCTTGCTGGGCGATGCCGTCCAGTAACGACGCTTCGAGAGGAAGGTATGTATTACAAGAAGGCTCTAGCTGCAGCGATTCTGTTGACTGCTGCACCGGTGTTTTCGCAAGCGATGGCGCAATCCACCGACGTCAGCAACATGCCCGCAAGCAGCAGTCTGCCGGCATCGCGAGTTGCCACGGCCAGCAGTGATTGCAGCCGCGGTTTCTTCTCGCGGTTTGCGGCGGCCTACCGCGAGGATGCCCAACCAAGCAACACCAGCTCCCCCGCACTTGCACGCCGTGCAATGGATGCACCTTTTGATTCGCCCCCCTTCCCCAACGGGGAATGGCAGATGGGCGGTGTGCCCGCGCCGATCGGCGTGCCGGATACCAACAGCACCTATCCGTTGGAGAAAGCGCTTGGCTGCACCAGGCTCGGCCAGTGGATGCAGCGCAACCGCATCGAGATCTTCGGTTGGTTGACGCCAGCGGCCAACGCGAGCACGTCCAACTTCTCGAACTATCCGCTTTCCTACAACACGCGCCCCAATCGCGTGGAATTGGATCAGTTCGTCACCAACATCATGCGTGTCGAAGACACCGTTCAAACCGATCACATCGATTGGGGTTTCGACATTTCCAATCTCTACGGCTACGACTATCACTACACCGTCAGCAAGGGTGTCTTCAGCAACCAGCTGCTGAACAACCCCGCGCCGAACCAGCCGCTCAACGGCAAGATCTACGGCGATGACCCGATGCTGTTCTACTTCGACCTCTACATTCCGTGGGTCGCGCAGGGGATGGTTGTCCGTGCGGGACGCTGGCTGTCCTTGCCGGATATCGAGGCGCAGTTTTCGCCGCAGAACTACCTGATGACGCACTCGATCCTGTACACGGCGGATCCATATACGCAGACCGGGGTGATGACCACCACGCGGCTCAGCCAGCAGTGGACGTTCCAGATCGGCATCAACGCCAGCAACGACACGGCGCCGTGGAACCGTTCGGCACGCCCCTCGCTGCAGACCTGCGTGCGCTGGGTGTCGGCCGACAACAACGACATGCTCTATCCCTGCATCAACAACTGGAACAAATCGGATTACAACTACAACAACGTCCAGATGTACGTGGCCACCTGGGGCCATCGCTTCAGCCAGCATTTCCACATGTTGACCGAGGCCTACCGCATGTATGGCCGTAACATCCCGGGCTTTGGCCCGGGATGGACGCGCGAGGCCGCTTCGTCGCTGCCCGGCACGGCGGGCGAGTTCGGTATCGTCAATTATCTGAACTTCGAGTTGGACCCGACCAACATGCTGTCGGTCCGCAACGAGTTCTACAACGATGAAAAGGGCCAGCGCACCGGCTACGCCACGCGCTACAGCAGCCATACTATTGGCCTGACGCACTGGGTTTCGCAGGACCTGGAACTGCAGCCGGAACTGCGCTACGAGCATGCGTACGACACGAATGCGTACAACGCGGGCAGGAAGAGTTACCAGGCAGTGTTCCTGGTCGACGCGATCATTCACTACTGAGGCAATCGCCATGAGCCGACTTGTTCGCAACGCCGTATCGATGTTGCTGGTGATGACCGTCATCACCGGCTTCGCCTACCCGCTGCTCGCCACCGGCGTGGCGCAGGTGCTGTTTCCGCATCAGGCCAACGGCAGCCTGATCGAGAAGAACGGCAAGCCGGTCGGTTCCGCATTGATCGGCCAATCCTTCGACGACCCCAAGTATTTCTGGGGGCGTCCTTCCGCCACTGCACCACAGCCGTACAACGGCACGGCGTCGAACGGCTCCAACCAGGGGCCGACCAACCCGGCGTTGCGCGATGCCGTACAACAGCGCATCGATGCCTTGCGCAAGGTCGATCCAGGCAATACCGCGCCAGTGCCGGCGGATCTGGTGATGGCATCTGGCAGTGGGCTTGATCCGGAGATCAGTCCGGCGGCGGTGCAATACCAAGTGGCGCGTGTGGCGCGTGTGCGTCATCTGGATGTTGCGCAGGTGCAGGAGTTGGTGGCGCAGTCCACGCAAGGCCGGCAGCTTGGTTTTCTGGGCGAGCCGCGGGTGAATGTGTTGGCGTTGAATTTGGCGTTGGATGGGGTGAAGTAGGTTGGCGTGCGAACCGCCATGTGTCCAAATGCCACCTGATCCATAAGCTCCCTCTCCCCTTTGGGGAGAGGGCCGGGGTGAGGGGCGAATCTTGCGAAAGACCTACATCACTGCTGTAGTGAAGATCATCAAAAACTGCGAGAAACTTAGGTTTATGGCAAGCCCCACCCCTCACCCCAACCCTCTCCCCGGCAGGGAGAGGGAGCTGATCACGCAAGCACATTGATCCGGTCATGACCGACACCTCCCGTGACGCCCGCGCCGATGCCCTGCTCGATGTCGTGCGGGAAGAACACAGCCGTCGATTGAAAATCTTTCTCGGCGCGGCGCCAGGCGTGGGCAAGACCTACGCCATGCTCTCCGCCGCGCGCGAGCTGAAGCGGGAAGGCGTGGATGTCGTCATCGGCCTGGTGGAAACACACGGCCGCGCCGAAACGGCGGCCTTGCTTGAAGGCTTGGAAGTATTGCCGCGCCTTAGGTTGAACTACCAAGGTCGCGAATTCACCGAGTTCGACGTGGATGCCGCGCTCGCGCGCAAACCCGACATTATGCTGGTCGACGAACTTGCCCATCGCAATGTGCCCGGCAGCCGCCATGAACGTCGCTGGCAGGACATCAACGAGTTGCTCGATGCGGGGATCGAGGTATACACCGCGCTCAACGTGCAACACCTTGAAAGCCTCAACGACCAGGTGCGCCGCATCACCGGCATCACCGTGCGCGAAACCGTGCCGGATGCCTTTCTCGATCGCGCACGCGACATCGTGCTGGTCGACCTGCCGCCACGCGAGCTGATCGATCGCCTGCGGCAAGGCAAGGTGTACGTGCCGGAAACGGCTGCGGCAGCGCTCGACGCTTTCTTTTCGCCGACCAATCTTGCCGCCTTGCGCGAACTGGCGGTGGATACGGTTGCCGGCCACGTCGACAGCGATCTGCGCGAGCACATGCTTGCGCGCGGCGGCAAGATGCCGGTGCGCCGGCGCGTGATGGCCGCCATCGATGGCCATGCACAAAGCGAATATCTGGTGCGCGTGGCCCGCCGTATCGCCGAGCGCCGCGGCGCGCCGTGGACGGTGGTGTTCGTCGACACCGGCGCCACGCTGGATGAAGCGCGACGCGAACGCGTCGACACGGCCATGCGCCTGGCTCGCCGGCTGGGCGGCGATGTCTCGGTACTGCGCGGGCATGCGATTGCCGACGAACTATTGGTCCATGCTGATCGCGAAGGCGTCGGCCAGATCATTCTTGGCCGCACGCGCGAACGGTTTATTGCACGCATGCTTGGACGCTCGCTGACGCAACAATTGCTACGCCGTGGCGCGCATCTGGAATTGACCATCATCGCTACGCCCGTCGAGCGCGTACGGGCGCGCAAACGCCTGCGCCTGATGCCGATATACGGGCGTCGCGACCAATATATCTACGCCACGGTCGTCACGGCCATCGCCATGGTCCTGGCGTTCATTGCCGACCGCTACCTGTCGGTGGCCAATCTCGCGCTGATCTTCCTCACCGCCGTGATGGTGGTGGCAGTGCGCACGCGCATGATCGTGGCGGTGTATACGGCGACGCTGTGTTTTCTTGGCTACAACTTTTTCTTCGCGCCACCGCGCTACACGCTGGTGATCGCCAATTCCGACGACGTGCTGACGGTGACGTTGTTCTTTGCGGCGGCGCTGATCTGCAGTCGGCTGGCGACGCGGCTGGCCAGCCAAGTGGAGTCGCTGCGCGCCGCGCACGATTACTCGCACGCCTTGCTCACGCTGGGGCAACGCCTGTCAGCGAGTACGGATGCCGATGGCATTCGCCATGTCGGTGCCGCCGCCCTGGCGCACGCCTTGCGCTGCGAGGTGGCGATTCTTGCGCGCGACGTGGAGCGTCGCTTGCAAATTGCCGCCAACAGCTCGCGTACGTTGACGCTGACCACGCAAGACCTGGCCGCTGCGGAGTGGAGCGAACAGCATGCCGAGGCGGCCGGCCGTTTTACCGACACGCTCAACGCGGCACGCTGCTGGGTGCTGCCGCTGGGCACCGAGGAACATCGGTTCGGCGTGGCGGCGTTGCGCTTCGAGAACCACGTTTCCCCAGATATTGAACGGCGCAGCCTCGCCTTGGCGATGGTGCAGGACATTGGCCAGGCGTTGGAGCGTGCGCGGCTTGCGTCCGAGCTGGAAGGTGCGCGCGTGCAAGGCGAAACCGAGCGCTTGCGCAACGCCCTGCTCTCTTCCGTCTCGCATGATTTGCGCTCACCGCTGGCCTCGATGATCGGCTCGGCCGGCACGCTGTCCAACTACTGGCGACAGCTTCCCGAACACGAACGCCAGGAACTGCTGGATGCCATCCTCGGCGAAGGCCAGCGGCTGGATCGCTATATCCAGAACCTGCTGGACATGACGCGCCTGGGCCATGGCCCGCTCAAGCTCAACCGCGATTGGACCGACAGCGCCGAAATCGTCGCCTCGGCCATCATGCGCGTGCGCAAGCTGTTCCCCGAACTGCGTGTGGATTCGACCCTGCCAAATGAAACCGTGTTGCTGTTCGTGCATCCGGCGCTGATCGAGCAGGCGCTGTTCAACATCCTGGAAAACGCGGCACGTTTCTCGCCGCCTGGCGAAGCGGTGCAGGTGATCGTGCGCGTGGCCGGCGATCGCCTGTTCATCGACGTGGTCGACCGCGGCCCCGGCATTCCCGAAGACGAACGCGCGCGCATCTTCGACATGTTCTATTCCGTGGCGCGTGGCGACCGCGCGCCGCAAGGCACCGGCCTGGGCCTGGCGATCTGCCGCGGCATGATCGGCGCGCATGGCGGCAGCGTGGAAGCCTTGCCGGGCAACGGTGTTGGTACCACCATTCGCATCAGCCTTCCGCTACCAATGCCAGGGGATGCTCAGGTTCATTCTGCGTAGGTGGCATGATGACCAGAAGGCTCGCAGCGTGTGTTGCGCGGCGCAGGGAAGACTGGCCGTCTTGGCAAGACGCGCGGCGCACGCTGCGGGCCTTCTGGTCATCACCCTCCGGGCCGGCCCTGTCTGTCCGCATATCTTCGGCCCATCGTCTCGACAGACGGCCAGTCTGCCTTCGCCGATGGGCCTGTGATCTGCGAACAGACAGGGCCGGTGACACCCACGCAGAATGAACCTGAGCATCCCTATCATGACGACTGCCAATCCATGCGTGCTCGTGGTCGATGACGAGGCGCAGATCCGCAAATTCCTCGATATCGGTTTGCGCGCCGAAGGCTATGACGTGTTGCTTGCCGCCAACGCGGCCGAAGGGCTGGCGCTGGCAGCCACGCGCAACCCGGATGTAGTCATCCTGGACATCGGCTTGCCGGATCGCGAAGGCCACGAGGTGTTGGCCGAATTGCGACAATGGACGCAGGTGCCCGTGCTGATGCTTTCCGTGCGCGATGCCGAGAAGGAAAAAGTGAGAGCGCTGGATGCGGGCGCGAACGACTACATGACCAAGCCGTTCGGCATCCAGGAATTGATGGCGCGCCTGCGCGCCTTGCTACGCAACCGCGTCACCACGGCCGAAGCGCTGCCGCGCTACGCCGACGATCGCTTGCATGTCGACCTTGGTTTGCGCGAGGTGACGCTGGATGGCGAGCTGCTCGCCTTGACGCGCAAGGAATACGCCGTGCTGGCCATGCTGGTACGGCATGCCGGCCGTGTCGTAAGCCAACAACAGCTATTGCGCGAGATCTGGGGCGGCACGCACGTGCACGACACGCATTACTTGCGCATCGTGTTGGGCAAGCTGCGGCAGAAATTGGGCGATGATCCGGCGTCACCACGCTGGTTGAAGACGGAGCCAGGCGTGGGGTATCGGTTTCTGGCAGGAAATGGTTGAACGTGGTGTGCAACACCGGAAACCGTTGAGGTTCGCGCTCCGCTCAACCTCAACCTACGCAAGAAGCGCATTATTCTTTCAACCGCGGCACACCATGCACATCGCGCTCTTCAATCGCGATCGGCCGCGTATCCAGCTTTCCACCCACGACAACGCTTTCAGGCAGCGGCTCGATCGCCTCGCCGCGGGTTGTCGCCATGGCATTGCGATAGCAACGCTGCGCCAGCGCCGCATCGCCCATGCCGGCATAGGTATCGCCCAGGCTTTCCCACGCATTCGCACTCGGCATGAGCGCCAGCGCGCGCTCCAGGTACTGGCGCGCCTTGCCCCAGAATTGCAGGCGCACCGACATGCGGCCCAGCGCCAGCAGCAGGCTCGGATCGTTGGGATGCGCATCGAGCCAACCCTCAGCCCGGCGCAGGCGTGCATCGAGATCATCGCCGGTCAGCATGCCGTAGGTTTCCACCAGCTGCGGCGACCACTCGCGGCGCAATGCCGATTCCACTTCATCCATCGCCGGCAGCATCAAGCCGTAACGGGCGGCCTTGCGCGCATAGGCATCGATCACGGCCGGCGCACGGCGCTGCGCCTTGGGCAGTTGCGACCATAGCGTGTTGAGCACGGCACCATCGCCGGCGGCTTGAATGCTGGCTACCAGCACCACGGCTTCCAGTGCGTTGTAGGCACGCGCACTCATGACGCCGCTTTTCTGCAACGGTTCCAGCGCGTTGCGCGCACGACGGGTGTCGCCGGCGGCCACGGCGGCGAGCACCAGTTCGCGCCAACCACCAGGACTCAGGTTGCCGCTGTCGGCTTCGGGGGTGAGCAAGGCCAGCGCTTCGGCAGGTTTGCCGTCACGGCGCAACACGCGGGCGCGCACGACGCGCGCGGCACGCGGTGCCACTTGCGAGGCCTGGTCCAATGCTTCCAGTGCGCGAGCATGTTCGCCGCGGCGCGAAGCTGCTTCCGCCGCTGCCAATAGCACGGGACCGCGCAAGGTATCCAGGCGCGACGCGCGATGCAGGTCGCGCTCGGCATCGCCGTGGCGGCCTTCCATCAAAGCGACCAGCCCATCCGCCAGGCGCTGCCGGCTGGTGCGCTGATGGCGGCGCGAATACGCGCCAAACGGCCAGCGCACGGCGCGCCACAACGCGGCAATCACGATCCACGCCAGCACCAGGATGACCACCGCCGCCAGCAGGCTGGTCTGTACGGTGTAGCCATGGAAGCGCACCAGTACGTAGCCGGGATCTTGCGCCACCCAGTGCCAACCGAACGCGGCCAGCGCGGCGACGATCACCAGCGCCAGGATCCAGCGCCACAACTTCATGGCTTGGCTCCGTTGGCAGGCGCGTTGTCGGCGCTCGGCTTGAGGGTGTGCACGGCGCGCAGGTTGCGCAGTTCACTCAGCGCCGCACCCAGTTTTACCGGCACAACCGGCTTGAGCTGCGCCAGCAACGCGGCGATCCGCTGGTGCGCCTGCTGCACGGCGGGCGATTGCGCGTCGAATTGCGCCGTCAAACCGGCATCCGCGCGTTGCAGCGACGCGGTGGCAGCGCCCTGGTCCCACGCCAGCAATGCAGCTTGCGCCTGCGCAAGATCGAGCGCCATCAGTTCGCGCGCGATGCGCGCATCGGCCACGTCGATCGGCGCGCCGTTGTCGCGGTGAATCTGCACGACGCCGCGCAGCGCACGCCAGATGCGCGACCACGCGCTTTCGTTAGGCTGTGCAGCCGGTTCGTCCAACGGCTTTAACGGCAGGTTGGGCACGTCGTTGCGCAGTTGCATCACGCTGTCGAGCTGCTGCGCGGGGTCAAAGGCCTGGCTCTTGACCAGTGCTTCGTGCTCGGCGTCGATGCCTTGTTGCACGGCTTTGAAGGCATCGTCGGTGACGCCGGCAAGCGTCTGGTTGGCGAGCGCGAACGCCTGCGCCGCGCCTTGCGCATCGTGGAACAGGTTGTAGCGCTCGGCGCCCATGCGCAGCAGGGATTCGGTTTCATCCAGGCGCATGGCGTCCTGGCCGGAAAGCGTTTTCTCGGAGAGCTTGCCGACGGCCTCTTCCAGGTCGCGCATGCGCGCATCGTGCGACAGCAATTCTTCGCGCAGGGAGCGATTGACCTGGTCGGCATCGTTCAGGCGCTGCAGCAGCAGGTTGCCCTGGCTGGTGGTGGTGGACAGCTGGTGCTCCATGCCGTTGACCCGCTCTTGCAACGTGGCGGTGGTGCGCAAGGCCTGGGCGTTGATGTGCAGCAATTGCCACTGCCGCCAGGCGATGTAGCCCACGCCGACGATGGCGAGCAAGGCCAGCAGCAGTGCCAGCGCCACGGCGCCACCGCCGGGGCGTGCCGGTGGCGCGGGTCGGCTGCTGCCGCGCGCAGGGTCGGGAGGCGTGCCCATGCCGGGCGTGGTGCGTACGTCGGAAGTGAGATCGTCCTGGCTCATGGGCGCATGCTAGCAGTCTGGAACACCCGCTTCGTAGGACACGCGTGAATGGATGTCACAGGCACCGGCCAGCAGGTCGGCCTGATTGGCCGATGCCGCCCGATGGATGCGCACAAATCCGGCAGCGCGCGCTGCCTGCCCGATGCGGTCGCTACTGACGACCGCCGTGACGCGACATAGCCGCGTCCAAGCCGCCGGAGACAACTGGCCCCGCAGGTTTTGCAGCGCCTCGGCGCTGGAAAGCAGCACACAGGCCGCGGCGGGCAATTGCCTCACAGCTTCCTGATGCCGACTGGTCAGCCGTGACGCGGCCCGCCGATAGACCGGCACCTCGCGCAGCACTGCACTGCGTTCGGCCAGTTGCTGGTGCATCAGACCGCGTCCGCCCGGCGCGCCGACCAGGGCGATGCGTTTGCCTTCCGGCCGTTGCAGCGGCGCCAAGCCCAGCACGCCTTCGCTGTCCTGGCGCGAGGCCGGGACTAGCGCAGCGATGCCGTGCCGCTGCAACGCACGCGCCGTGCCTTGGCCGACGGCGATCACGCTGCCATGCGTCTTCGCCAAGGGCGCGAGCGCCAGCGCATAACGCACGGCAGCAGGACTGGTGAAGATCAGCACATCATCGCGCTGTGACGCGAGCCATTGCATCCCTGCATGGTGCGGATCGGCAGCGCCACGCAAGGACAGGCCGGGCAGCAGCAGCGGCGTGCCACCGAGTGCGCGGACCTTTTTCGCCAGCGACGTCCCCGTGCCGGCAGGGCGCGTGATGACCACGGTAAGGCCATCGAGCCGGCGAGGTCGCTCTCCTTTGCCATGGTCTGGATGGCTTGCGCGAGTCATTTACCTGATTCTCAATCCCGGTATACCCCGAGTGTAGCGTCTACACTGTTGCGCCCTTCCCCATGCAATCCCCCGATGAACCAAGCCCGCCCTCACACCACCGCCGCACAGGCCCTGGTGACCTTCATTCGTGACAGCATTCCTCTCGCCCGCACCATGGGTCTGGAACTCGGCAGCTACGACGGCGAAAAGCTGGTGCTGAACTGCCCCCTGGCACCCAACGTGAACGACAAGGGCTGTGCTTTCGGCGGCAGCCTCACCAGCTTGATGACGCTGGCCTGCTGGGGCGTGGTGGAACTGGCGCTGCGCCAGCGGGGCGAGGATTGCGACGTGTACGTGGGCCAATCCACGGTGCGCTATCTCGATCCGGTCTGGGGCGATTTCCAGGCCGAGGCGCAGCCTGCCGAGGCGGCAAGCTGGGAAGCCTTCTTCGCCACGCTTTCCGCCCGCAGCCGCGCCCGCATCGCAGTGAGCTGCCAGGTGCCCGGCGAAGGGGGTAAACCGGCCACCACGCTTGAGGCGCAGTTCGTGGCGAAGCGCCGCAAGACTGCGGCAGAATAAGCGCTTGCTTTTGGAGGGGAATGACTTTATGCGTCGCATCGTCGGTCCGATTCTGCTGTCGGGCATGTTGCTGCTGTCCGGCTGCGCCACCGACCGGCGCAACGATTCGCTCGCCCACACCATGATTGCCTACGCCAACGCGGTGCGCTGGGATGGATTCGAAGCAGCCCAGCTGTTCGTCGACCCCAAGGTGCGCGAAGCCCACCCCCTTACCGATCTTGATCGCGAGCGCTTCAGCCAGGTGCAGGTGAACGACTACGACGACGGCAACGGGCCGCTTCCCGCCGGCGAAAACGAGGTACGCCAGACCGTCCACATCGGCTTGACCAATGTGCACACGCAGGCCGTCCGCACCATTGTCGACCATCAGGTGTGGCGCTACGACGCGGACAAGAACAAATGGTGGCTGGAAACCGGGATACCGAATCTCAATCAGTAGCCGCATGGCGGGGCCCGGAAACGGCAATCGCGCCAACTGGCCTATAATCCGCCGTTTACCTTCAGCCCCGACACCGGTAGCCCCATGAATGACGTTCTCCACAAACTGCCCCAGTTCCTGAGCAACCATTGGGAATTGTCACTGCTGTTCGTGGCGCTGGTCATCGCGCTGCTCGTCACCCAGGTCATGGTACTGCTGCGCAAGTACAAGCAACTGACGCCGGCCGGCCTTACCCAGCTGATCAATCGCGACACGCCGCTGCTGATCGATCTATCGGCCATCGCCGATTTCGAAAAAATGCACGTGCCCGGCGCAAAGCATGTGGCCATGAGCCAGTTCGATCCGGAGCACAAGGACCTGGTCAAGGCGCGCGAATTGCCGGTAGTGGTGATGGACAAGGATGGCCGCACCTCGGACGGCGCGGCGCAGCGCTTGATCAAGGCGGGCTTCACCCGCGTGTACACGCTCGGCGGTGGCGTGCTCGCGTGGCAGCAGGCGCAGTTGCCGGTGGCGAAAGGCAAGAATTGATTGGTAACCCCGTGACCGTGCCGGACAGCAGTGCGCTTTCGCGGAAATGACGGCTATACATAGGCTGCCAAGCCAATCCCGGCCTCGTGAGACCAAAAGAAGGCTGTGAGTTCATCCGAGCCTGCGGCGCTTGCTCAACGCTCCGCCGCAATACCCGCGCGACCGGCAAGGATCTGCGCCAGCACGTCAGGCGCGTATTCGAACGAGTCGAAATACAGGCGATCTTCCGGCAAGCCCGCATCCACGAACAATCGGCGCCCGGCATCGATCATCGCCGGCGGCCCGCTCATATAGACATCGTGGCCGAAGAGATCCGGATGATCGTCCAGCACCGCTTCGTGCACCAGACCTGCACGCAGTCCAGCCATGGCGGCTTGCTCGGCATCGGACAACACCGCGTGGAAGCGCAACGCATGCGCCGCAGCGGCCCATTGCTCGGCATGCGCACGCATATACAGGTCCGCCGCGCTGCGCGCGCCCCAGTACACATCGATCGTGCGCCGCGTATCCAGCGCAAGAAAATGATCAAGGATGGCCTTCACCGGCGCGAAGCCCGTGCCGCCCGCCATGAAGATCATCGGCCGCTCCGAATCCTCGCGCGGCACGAACGTACCCAATGGCCCTTCAATGCGCAGCGCGTCGCCCTCTTTCAGCACGTCGCTCACCCATGAGGTGAAACCGCCACCGGCCACATGGCGCACGTGCAATTCAATCATGCCATCGGCCTGCGGTCCGTTCGCGATGGAGAACGGACGGCGGCGTCCTTCATCCAGCAATACGTCCAAATATTGCCCGGGCAGCCAGTTCAGGCGCAGCTCGCCTGGCGCAGGCTGCAAATGCAGGCCGATCACATCCGGCGCGAGTTGCCATTTGCGGCTCACCTGCACGTCCATTTGACGGCGCGCGATGTCCTCCACCGAGGTTACCTCGCGCGCCTGCACCAGCAGATCGGTGAGGGGGACGGCCTGGCACAACAGCACCGCGTGCTGCACGCGATCGCGCGCATCCAGTGCCGCCGGCGGATTGCGCGGATAGTGGCAGCGCCCTTCGATCAACGTGGCCTTGCAGCTGCCACACACGCCCGCGCGGCAGGAATACGGCAGGGCGATGCCGGCGCGCTGCGCGGCCTCCAGCACGGTTTCGCCGGATTGCACGGGGAAATGACGCCCATTTGTAAGAGTTACCTTGAACACGGGGCGCATTGTCGCCGCTGGGGTGGTCGGCGGACAATGCGGGCTTCGCAACCGATATCAATACGGGATATCAATACCCCATGGCCATCTGGAAGCAGGACACCAGTCTCGAACACCTGAACGGCTGGAGCCGCCACACCCTGATGGAAGCACTGGGCATTCGCCTGACCGCCCTCGGCGACGACTGGCTGCAAGGCACGATGCCGGTGGATCACCGCACGCACCAGCCATATGGACTGCTGCACGGCGGCGCCTCGGTAGCCCTGGCCGAAACGCTCGGCAGCACTGCGGCGATGCTCACGCTGGATGCGGAGAAAGAACGCGCGGTCGGGCTGGATATCAACGCCAATCATATGCGCGGCGTTACCAGCGGCAGCGTGACGGGCACGGCGCGTCCACTGCACCTCGGACGATCGACGCAGGTATGGGAAATTCGCATCGAGGATGAAGCCGGCAAGCTGGTATGCATCTCGCGCCTGACGATGGCGGTGGTGCCGGCGACGGCAGTGGGCCCGCGCTGAGCATGCCCGACGAAACACCGTACGCGCGTCTCACCCCCGACCTGGTGCTCGATGCCATCGTTGCCTGCGGGCTATGGCCGGACGGTCGATTGCTGGCGCTGAACAGCTACGAAAACCGGGTATGGCAAGTCGGCCTGGAAGACACCCGGCCGGTGATCGCCAAGTTCTATCGCCCCGGACGCTGGAGCGATGCGGCCATTCTGGAAGAACACGCGTTTGCGCGTGAATTGGCCGACGCCGAACTGCCGCTCGTTGCGCCGCTGTCGTTCGCAGGACGCACGCTGCTGCATCACGACGGGTTTCGCTATACCTTGTCGCCACGACATGGCGGCCGCGCACCATCGCTGGAATCGGCCGATCAATTGGAATGGCTTGGACGCCTGATTGCGCGCATGCACAGCGTTGGTGCGCGCGGCACCTTCGCGCATCGCGGCCGTATCGATCGCGAGACCTTGATCGCACAACCGATGCGGAACGTGCTGGCCTCCACGCTGCTCCCTTCGAGCTCGCATGATCGGTATCGCCATGCCGTCGAGCGCATCGATCGACTGGTCGCGATGCGCTTGGACGCCGTCGGCCCGGTACGCGCACTGCGCCTGCACGGCGATTGCCATCCCGGCAATGTGTTGTGGACCGATGACGGCCCGCACTTCGTGGATCTCGATGACGCGCGCATGGGGCCGGCGGTGCAGGATCTGTGGATGCTGGCCCACGACGAGCGCGCGATGGACGCGCTGCTGGAAGGTTATATGTCGATGCGTGACTTCGATCACGCCGAACTTGCCTTGGTTCCTGCGCTGCGTGCCATGCGGCAAGTGCATTATGCTGGCTGGATCGCCGCGCGCTGGCACGATCCTGCGTTTCCAGCGGCATTTCCGTTCGCCGCCGAACCGCGCTGGTGGGAACAGCACATCACGGACCTGCACGAGCAGGCCGACGAATTCGAATAATTGTTTTTCCTTTGGGGTATTGCATGCGTCAAATCCTGTTTCGCCTGATCGGTATCCTGGAAGTGGCCGGCGGTTTCTACGGCATGGTGCTGCTGTTGCCGGGCTTGCTGGCGTTCGGGCCGTTGCGCAGCGCGGCGATCGGGCTGATCGCGTTCGCGCTCTATGCCTTCGTGCTGGTGGCCGGCGTGCTGCTGCTGGAAAACAGCGAGCGCGGCATTCATCTGTCCAGCATCGCACAGTTGTTGCAGCTGCCGGTGCTCGGCACCCCGATCTTCAGCTACGGACTGCATTGCGGCGGCTACATCAACCTGTTCACCACCATCCATCTGCATCCGGAACTGGCCTGGCATTTCGGCAGCCAGGGGTTGCGGTTGGCGTTTGGCGGGCCGTCGATGTCGTATTTCGGCGTGAATCTGCTGGCGCTGCTGGCGTGGATGGTGCTCAAGTTGCGCTGAGGGTTCTGGGCGAGGCGCGAACCTCAACATTTCTGCTCACCCCTGCATGGCGATGCCGGGGTTTTCGACCCATGTCGCTTCCGTGAGGTTGCTGGGTACAAACCGCTATCATTGCCGGATGAATACCCCCGCCGCCCTCCCCGTTATCCGCCTCAAATCCGACCGCACGCCCGGCCATCCCTGGGTCTGGTCGGCGCAGGTCCATAAGCCCGAATCGCGCCTTCCGCCGGGTAGCGTGGTGGATGTGGTGGATGCGAAAGACCGCTTCGTGGGGCGCGGTTTCTGGAACGGGCATGCGCGCATCGCGCTGCGCCTGCTTACCTGCGACGCAAATGAAACCATTGATGCCGCGTGGATCACCGCACGCATCCAGCGTGCCGTGCAATTGCGGCGGGAGCTGTTGCAGCTCGACACGGTTACCGACGCCTGGCGCGTCGTGCACAGCGAAGGCGATGGGCTGTCCGGGCTGATCGTGGATCGCTACAACGACATCCTGGTGGTGGAGTATTTCGCCGCCGGCATGTGGAAGTTCCGTGATGCCATACATGCCGTGCTGCTGCAGCAGTTTCCCGGCGCGCGCCTGTACTGGTTCGCGGAGACGCACGTGCAGAAGCAGGAATCCTTCGATTGCCGGCCCATGGAAGCGCCCGCACCGGTAGAGGTGCACGAACACGGCCTGCGTTTCCACGCCGCACCCGGTTACGGACATAAAACGGGCTTCTTCGCCGACCAGCGCGAAAATCGCCGCCGCTTTGCCGAACTGGCGCGCGGCCGGCGCGTGCTGGACCTGTGCTGCAATGCCGGTGGTTTTGCGGTGCATGCGATGGCTGGCGGTGCGCGCGAAGCGGTCGGTGTGGATATGGATGCCGGCATTCTCGACATTGCGCGCGCCAATGCCCAGGCCAATCGTCTTTCCATTCGCTTCGAGCAGGCCGACATTTTTGAATGGTTGCGCCAGGCGGTTGCCCACGGCGAACGATACGATGCCGTGATCCTCGATCCGGCCAAACTCACGCGTGATCGCACCAAGGTAATCGATGCGCTGAAGAAATACTTCGCGATGAACCGGCTGGCGCTGGACGTTATTCCACCGGGCGGTTTGTTGCTGACATGCTCCTGCACCGGATTGGTCAGCGAAGCGGATTTCCTGGAAATGCTGCGTCGTGTCGCGCTCAATGCAGGGCGTGAAATCCAGATTCTGGAAGTACGCGGTGCCGGCGCGGATCACCCGGTGCGTACCGATGTGCCGGAAAGCCGTTACCTCAAGGCCATCATCTGCCGCGTGGATTGATTTGGATCACCCCGCTCTTCGCCACAACAGCATCAACCCGTACGACAAGCCCAGGAACGCCGCCAGCAGCACCACGGCATTGCGCAAGACAAGCGCGTAACCCAGCTGGGAAACGTCGATGAAATGATACGGGTAGCGCCCGATCGATGCGCCGCGCACCAGCACGTACGCGAAATAGCCAATCGGGTACAAGCTCCACCAAAGCGGTGACGTCCAGCGCAAGGGTGCATGCCTCAACGCCGTCACGCTGTAGATCACTACAAGCGCTGGCACGACGTAATGCATCACCACATCCGCCACGAGCTGCAGGCCCTGCGGATTCCACACGTGCCGCAGCAACACGAAATAGGCGATACCCACGAAGGCGATGCTGGCCGTGACCCATCCGATCGCCACCGGCCGCACGAAGAAATCCGAGCATGCCGATGACGGCGCCACCAGCGGCCATGTCATCGCTACGCCAACCAGCAGGTTGGTGAGCACGGTGAAATAACCGAGGTAGATCGCCATGCCCCACGCCAAGCTCATACCCATCGCGCCGGTCAGGCGCAGCGACAGATACAGCTGCAAGAACACGCCAAACCAGGCGATAACGGCGATCAGCGCAGCCAGCGGCCGCGCCCTGACGGTTGATGCGTGCACGCAGGCTCCCGTGAATGACATGGCGCGGATACTACCCTGCCCGGAAGTCTCAGCGATTGATACCGCTGCGCGTAAACTGTGCACCTGTAGCCTTGGAATCAGCCATGCCCGTCATCGACATTTCGCTAGCCTTGCTTGTGCTCCTGCTGATCTTGCAGGTGATCGTTCTGCTGCGTGGACGCGGTGATGCCGGCCTGCAGGCACGCCTGGACAGCTTGAAGGACGACCTCCGCCACTTGCGCGAAGCGCTCGCCCAAGAACACCGCGCCGGGCGCAACGAGCAGAACCAGGCCCTGGCACAGTTCGGCCAGCGCCTGGATGCCTTGACCGAACGCACGGATACAGGCCTGCAGACGCTCTCGCAGCGCCTGATCGAAGAGGCGCGCCGCGGCCGCGAAGAACTGGCCAGCACCCTCAAGCAGCTTGGCGACCAGCAGAAGCAGCAGTTGGGAACACTCACTGCCGACAACGAAAAGCGTCTCGGCGAAGTACGCACCACACTGGAAACCAAGCTCACCGCGATCCAGCAGGACAACGCCGCCAAGCTGGAGCAGATGCGCGCCACGGTGGACGAAAAACTGCAATCCACGCTGGAAACGCGACTCGGCCAGTCGTTCAAGCTGGTGTCGGAGCGGTTGGAAGCCGTGCAGCGCGGCCTGGGCGAAATGCAATCGCTGGCCAGCGGCGTGGGCGATCTCAAGCGCGTGCTGAGCAATGTGAAAACGCGCGGCATCCTGGGCGAAATGCAGCTGGCTGCGCTACTGGATCAAATGCTCACGCCCGAGCAGTACGCCGCCAACGTCGCCACCGTGCCGGGTTCTGACGAACGCGTGGAATTCGCCATCCGCCTGCCCGGCGGCGATCGCGACGACCAGGTGTGGCTGCCGATCGACGCGAAATTCCCGCGCGAAGATTACGAACGCCTGCTCGATGCCCAACAAGAGGCAGACGTGGAAGCGATGGAACGCGCCGCCGCCGCGTTGGAACGTCGCGTGCGCGATGAAGCCAGGACCATCCGCGCCAAATACATCGCCCCGCCCACCACCACCGATTTCGCGATCCTGTTCCTGCCTACCGAAGGCCTGTACGCGGAAATCATCCGCCGGCCCGGACTGTTCGACAGCCTGCAACGCGAGCAGCGCGTGATCGTCGCTGGCCCCACCACGCTCTCGGCCATTCTCAACAGCTTGCAGATGGGCTTCCGCACGCTGGCGATCCAGAAGCGCAGCAGCGAAGTGTGGCAGCTGCTGGGTGCGGTGAAGAGCGAGTTCGGCAAGTTCGGCGACGTGCTGACGATGGTGCGCAAGAAACTCGATGAGGCCAGCCGGCATATCGACAAGACCGCGATACGTACGCGCGCGATCGAGCGCAAGCTGCGTGATGTGGAAACGCTGCCGGGGGAACAGGCGCAGCAGTTGTTGGGCGAGTCGATGAGCAGTGACGAGGAAGTGGTGGAGGATTGAAGCCAGTCGCCCTTTAGCGCAGGCCCTCGTCGACCTCCAGGCGGGCAAGTCTTGCTTGTCGTCATTCCGGCTTTCGCCCGAGTGACGGCAAGGCACGAATGGACTTGACCAAAAGCCACGCAGGTATCCCTACCTCATTCTGAAACCATCAACTCAACGCATGCTCTGCCGCACGTGCGATCAACACATCATCCGGCCGCACGCCGGTATACAGCACAAACTGCTCCACCGCCTGCAACACGATCACTTCCGCACCGGTAATCACCGGCTTGCCCAGCGACCGCGCCAGCTTGATCAGCGGTGTTTCCGCCGGCAACGCGACCACGTCGAACACGGCTTTCGCGCGCTCCACAGCGTCTTGCTGGAACGCAAATTGATCGCTTTCGGGCCCTTCCATGCCAATCGGCGTCACGTTGATCAACAGATCGGCTTGCACACTCGACATATCAGGCACCCAACCGAAGCCACTGGTTTGCGCGAGGTTTCGCCCTGTCGTTTCATTGCGCGCCACGACATGTCCTTGCCTGAAGCCGGCATCGCGAAACGCACAAACCACCGCCTTCGCCATGCCACCGCTGCCACGCAAGGCCAGGTGCAAGTCAGTGCCAAGGCCATGCTGTTCGATCAGGCTGCGTACGGCGAGGTAATCGGTGTTGTAGGCACGCAGGTGGCCATCGTCGTTGACGATGGTATTGACGGAAGCGATCGCCGCGGCTGAATCGTCGATGCTGTCGACCAGCGTCATGCATGCCTCCTTGAACGGCATCGATACCGCGCAACCGCGAATGCCCAGGGCACGGATGCCGCCGATCGCGGCGGGAAGGTCGTGCGTGGTGAACGCCTTGTAGACATAGTTCAAGTCCAGCGCTTCGTACAAATAATTCTGGAAGCGCGTGCCGAAGTTGCCCGGACGGCCGGACAGGGACATGCAGAGCCGGGTATCGCGGTTGATGGATCGGGTCATGGGAGTCCTGGTGGGGAGTCAGGCAGGCCCGGAACCCTATCATCTTGACGCGAGCGTTACACTTGGAGGCTCGAATCCGCATCAAGGAAAGCCGCATGAGCGAGCACGAGCCCACCGACGTCACCCGCGAACAAGCCGAAGAGGCGGTGCGCACCCTGCTGCGCTGGGCCGGCGAGAATCCGCAACGCGAAGGCCTGCTCGATACGCCGCGCCGCGTCGTCAAGGCCTATCGCGACTGGTTCAGCGGCTACCAGATCGATCCGGGCGAATACCTGCGGCGCACTTTCGAGGAAGTGGCCGGCTACGACGAAATGGTCGTGCTGCGCGACATCGAATTCGAAAGCCATTGCGAACACCACATGGCGCCGATCATCGGACGCGCGCACGTGGGCTATCTGCCCACCAACCGCGTGGTGGGCATCAGCAAGCTGGCACGCGTAGTAGATGCATACGCGCGCCGCTTCCAGGTACAGGAAAAGATGACCGCCGAAATCGCGCGCTGCATCCAGGAGAACCTCCATCCCGCCGGCGTCGCCGTGGTGGTGGATGCCAGCCACGAATGCATGACCACGCGCGGCGTGCACAAGCGCGGCGTATCGATGGTCACCAGCCAGATGCTTGGCGCCTTTCGCGAGGACGCCCGCACCCGCGCCGAGTTCCTGGATTTCATCGGCATCCACGGCGGCCGGCGCTGATGCGCTTGAACCGGTGGCTTCTGCTGCTGGCGCTGCCTTGCGCGGCGCTTGCGCAGCACACGGCGGCCGGCCTGTTCCAGGCCATGGACAGCAACGGCGACGGGCGCGTCAGCGAGGCCGAATACGTGGCCTACATGAGTGAGGGCTTCCATCGCCGCGATCTCAACCATGATGGCGTGCTGGAACCGGACGAGCTGCCCGGCGGGCACGGCAGGGCAATCGCGCTCAAAACGTGGCAGGACAACCTGCGCGGGGAGTTCCATCGGCTGGACCGCAACCATGACGGGTACCTGAGCCCGCAGGAATTGATGCAGCCGCCACGGTGATGCTTTGAGCCCCTCCCGGAGGGAGCGGGCAGAAGACCCGCGACATTTCCTCCACTTCCCGCCCATGCCAAGCAACACGGCATCGGCTATCGTTGCGGCTTTGGCCCTACACACTGGCGATCCGCGCTCCCCGCATGGACTCTGCACCCTCCGCTCCTCCTTCTCGCCAAAAAGCCGCGTTCGCCTTCATCTTCGTGACGGTGATGCTGGACATGCTGGCCTTCGGCATCATCATCCCGGTACTGCCGCACCTGATCGTGGAATTGATCGGCGGCAGCATGGCGCAGGCAGCCGTATGGGTGGGTGCGATCAGCACCACCTTCATGCTGATGCAATTCATCTTCTCGCCGGTGCAAGGCACCTTGTCGGATCGCTTCGGCCGTCGCACGGTGATCCTGATCTCCAGCTTTGGCCTGGGGGTCGATTTCATCGTGATCGCACTGGCGCCGACGGTATGGCTGTTGTTCGTGGGGCGCCTGGTATCGGGCATCTGCGCGGCGAGCTTCTCCACCGCCAACGCCTACATTGCCGACATCGTGCCGCGGGAAAAACGCGCCGCGGCCTACGGTGCATTGGGCGCGGCGTTTGCCATCGGCTTCATTACCGGTCCCGCGCTGGGTGGCCTGCTTGGCCACCTCAACATCCGGCTGCCGTTCTGGGTGGCAGCCGGGCTTTCATTGATCAACTTCTGCTACGGCTTCTTCGTGCTGCCGGAATCGCTGCCGCCGGAACGCCGCAGCAAGCGCTTCGATTGGAGCCATGCCAATCCGTTCGGCGCACTCGTGCTGTTGCGGCGCTATCCGCAAGTCTTCGCGCTGGCCTCGGTGTATTTCCTGATCAACCTGGCGCAGTTCTCGCTCAACTCCACCTATGTGCTCTACGCCGATTACCGCTACGGCTGGGGCACGCAGGCAGTGGGATACACGCTCGCCTTCGTCGGCCTTTGCAGCGGTATCGTGCAGGCCGTGCTGGTGCGCCGCTTGATGCCGAAACTCGGCGAGCGGCGCCTGATCATGATCGGCCTGCCGCTATGCGTGGTCGGCTATCTGTTCTTCGGCTTTTCGCCGGTGGGGTGGATGTTCCTGGTGGGCATTCCGTTCCTCTGCCTTGGCGGGCTCTCCGGGCCGCCGGCACAGGCGCTGATGACCCAGCAAGTGGATCCGCACGAACAAGGGCGCCTGCAAGGTGCGTTGAGCAGCCTGGCGAGCCTGGCCGGCATCTTCGGCCCGGCGCTGTTCGCCAACCTGTTCGGGTTGTTCATCAGCAACCACGCCCCCATGCATCTGCCTGGCATCGCTTTCGTGCTGGCCGCGGTGTTGCTTGCCGCCGCGACCGTCATTGCCGGCTATGCGATCCGCCATGTTCATCCCACGCAACCGTCGGACGCGCAGCCAGCGCCGTCGCCTAGCGAACTGTCACCCGTAGCTGACGTATGTACGCACGATCATCTCCCGCATCATCAACCGGAGTCATCCCCATGAGTCTCTCGATGTACCAAGCCTCCGTACCGCTGTTCGTACGCGCACTGACCAACCTCAACCACGTGCTCAAGCTCGGCGAAAAACACGCCAAGGAAAAGAACGTGGAAGGTTCGGTAATGCTGCAAACCCGCCTCATCCCCGACATGCTGCCACTGGTCAAGCAGGTGCAGATCGCCACCGACATGGCCAAGAACGGCACCGCGCGCCTGGCCGGCGTCGATCCGCTGAAGTTCGAAGACAACGAAACCTCGTTCGACGAACTCTATTCGCGCATCGAACGCGCGATCGACTACATCAAGAGCTTCAAGCCCGAGCAGGTGGACGGCAGCGAAACGCGCGCCATCACCATCAAGTCGCGCAATGGCGAACAGCATTTTGAAGGACAGGCTTATTTGCTGCACTTCGTGATTCCGAATTTGTTCTTTCATTGCACGACGGCGTACGCGATCCTGCGTGAGGCTGGTACGCATATCGGCAAGCAGGATTTCATCGGCAAGCAGTGAACCTGCTCTTTTTGCGAACAGGGCGATGTTGTCGCCCTGTTCTTTATCCCCAAGCTGTCGCACCGCTTTCCCGACACGCTGATTGATCTCCCTCTGACCGATCTCACTCTAGTACGCGTACGTGCTGCATTGCGCGTATCCGCTTTATCGGTCAACTTCAATCGCATTGAAGTCATCCCTCACATCAAATTAAGCGCTATCCGATTGTTACCAAATCGTTGTCAGCTAATTTGATCGCTGCGGTTCGCAAAGAACGTCCCGCCTTAAGGGGCTGAACCGTACACGCGCGACTGTCGCACCTAGGCCATGTACCACGGGCGTGACCTTCGCACTTTGTCATGCGCCGACTCTTGCACCGTTAACGATGGACGGCGACTCCAGGGAGAGATCAACTTGAAAGCGAGAAATACCTTTAATTATTCATTGCTGGTGTTGGCATGCGCTGCTGCGTTGGCCAACACGGATGTACTTGCGCAATCCACCACCGGCACCATCACGGGTCAGGCACAGGCAGGCGCAACGGTTACCGCCACAAGTAACACCGGCGTGATGCGCAGGACCACCGTGGACAATTCCGGGCACTTCAACATCACCAGCCTTCCTGTTGGCAATTACACAGTTACACTCCAGCACGAAGGCACCGTAGTCGCCACGCGCAACGACGTACAAGTTGTAGTGAACTCAAGCGCCGATGCTTCATTCATCGCATCCGGCAACAAATCGCTGGAAACCATTTCTGTAACCGCCAATGCCATTGCCCCCATCGACGTGACCACAGTCGATTCGCGCACCGTCATTACCGCTAAAGATCTCGACAAACTCCCTCTCGCGCGCAATGCAGAAGCCATCGCCATGCTCGCGCCTGGCGTTGTTGCCGGTAGTGGCTACTTCTCTGGCCCCACCGGCAACGCGCTAGTGTCGTTTGGAGGCGCTTCCGTTTCCGAGAACGCCTATTACATCAATGGCTACAACACCACCGACCCTCTCAATGGCCTTGGCGGCATAGGGCTACCTTATGGAGCCATCGATCAGCAAGAAATTTTTACCGGGGGCTATAGCGCCAAATACGGTCGCTCGACCGGCGGCGTAATCAATCAAATCGGCAAACGCGGCACCAACGAATGGCATTTCGGTGTCCAGGCTCAATGGGCGCCTAGTTCCCTTGCCTCCGATCCCCGGAATACCTACTACCCCGACGCTGCGCTGCCTGAAAATTACGGTTACGACAATCCAAATCTCCCGGGAACGATCAATCGTTCACGCAAAGACAATAAGAGCACTGTGACCACTTACGACGCTTATCTAGGCGGGCCGCTGATCAAAGACAAACTGTTTCTGTTCGCAGCCGTGGAAGCACAAAAGCAGGATAGTAGAGCGACATCCAGCATCGCTGCCTCGCAGCCTTTCGTTAACAACTACAGCTACACAACGCCCAAGCACTACGTCAAGCTGGATTGGAACATCAATGACAGCAACATCCTTGAACTGACCAACATTTCCAACAAAAACTCGTACAACAGCAATGAGTACGCATACAGCTATGCAACCGGCGCGAAGGGCGAACTGATCGGCCACGACTTGGAGACCAAAACGGGATCCGACATATATATCGGAAAGTTCACCAGCTACCTCACCGATGATCTGACGTTTTCAGCAACCTACGGCATCAACAGGGCCATCGATTTCAGCCAGATCCCAGGCGTGGACCCCACTCTTCCATATCTCAAAAGCGTACAGAGCCAGGACCCTGGCATCACAGGCGGCCAGCCTATTGGCAACAACAATAACGTTGGCTACATAACACCGCCTAACGCAAGATATCAAAGTCGCGGCCTACGACTCGATCTGGAGTACAAACTTGGCGATCACTTGCTGTCCGCAGGCATCGACAATATTAGTAGCTCGGCCACCGACGAAGGCCAGCAAGCCTCCGGCCCTGGTTACTGGTGGATTTATGGCAAATCGGCGAATCCAAATACTCCGATTAGCTCGCACTTTGGCATAGGTGCACCGGGCGGCGAAGGCTATTACGTATCTAGATACGTAAACAGCAATGCAACCAATATGTCGGTTGAGCAAAAAGCTCAGTACATCGAGGATCAATGGCAAATCAATGACCGTTGGCTGTTGAACATCGGCCTTCGCAACGATCAATTCACCAACTACAACAATGCCCACCAGGCCTTCGTGCACAACACGAACCAATGGGCTCCTCGCCTTGGCTTCAGCTGGGATGTGTTCGGTGACTCCACCTTCAAGCTCTTTGGCAACCTCGGCCGCTACTATCTCGCCCTACCCAATAGCGTAGCGATTCGCGCGGCTTCTGCGTCCACGATGACCTATGAATATTTCACCTATACGGGCATCGACTCCGCGACAGGGGCTCCGACCGGCCTGAAGCCTCTTGGGCCGGTTTTTTCGCCCAATGGCGAATTTGGACAGGCTCCGGATCCCAAGACAGTAACGGCCACAGATCTACGCTCACAGTATCAAGATGAAGCCATTCTTGGGTTCAACAAAATGCTAGGTGAGCACTGGGTATACGGCGCAAAAATCACGATGCGAAAATTGCAGGCTGCCATCGACGATGTTTGCGACGTAGATGCCTTGGCAACCAAAGCCATCGCACAGGGCATCGATCCAGACAGCGTAGCGTTCCCTTCCGGTTGTTTGATTTTCAACCCAGGGAGAACCAATACATTCTTGCTCCCAAACGCTGACGGCAACGGATATTCCCAAGTCACCATGAGCAACCACGATTGGGGCTTCAACAACGGTGCGAAACGCAAATATTACGCGCTGGACATGTTCCTGGAACATCCATTCGACGGTAAGTGGCAGGGTCGCCTCGACTACACCTTCTCGCGCAACTATGGCAATACGGAAGGTCAAGTGCTGTCGACTGTCGGCCAGGAGGATATTTCCAAAACGCAGGACTGGGATTATTGGCAGCTGATGGAAGCCAGCAACGGTGTGTTGTCCAACGATCGAACACACCAGTTCAAGGCGTACGGTGCCTATCAAATCAATCCCGAATGGATGGTGTCCGGTTCATTGCAGGTCGCATCCGGCGCGCCCAAGGTCTGCATGGGCTATTACGCAGGGCCAGGAAGCGATCTAGACAATGATCCGGCGGGTTACGGCTCCTCCTATCACTACTGCAATGGCAAGGCCACGTCGCTGGGTAGTTTTGGTCGCCTGCCATGGACAAAGACCGTCAACCTAGGTGTAACGTACCGTCCTTTGTTCGTAGACAAGAAGCTGGCGCTCAATCTCGACATTTTCAATGTATTGAACGAACGGCGACCCACAGCGTTGGATGCCACGTATGAGACCGTCTCCGGCACGGTTTCCAACACATACGGAATGCCTCTATATATGCAAACGCCAAGGTATGTCCGCCTTTCAGCTTCATACGATTGGTAACCGGTTGGCGTATTGGGGGGCAAACGGGGTCGGCAGTGCCGACTCCGTTTTTTTATCCCCAATCAACATCACCATTGATTTGATGCAAAGCGTCCTTATCCACGGGTGTGCCCGCTACTCCTATCGGAATATGTAATGACCACTCCCACCCATCTCAAAATCGACTTCGTCTCCGATGTCGTCTGCCCGTGGTGCGCCATCGGCCTCAAATCGCTGGAACAGGCACTACAGCGACTCGATGGCGAGGTAGTGGCCGATCTGCATTTCCAGCCCTTCGAACTGAATCCGCAGATGGGGCCGGAAGGCGAAAACGTGGCCGAGCACCTGGCGCACAAGTACGGCAGCACGCCGGAGCAGATGGCGAAGAACCAGGAGGGCATCCGCCAGCGCGGGGCCAGCCTTGGCTTTGTGTTCGACATGGACAAGCGCAGCCGCATCTACAACACCTTCGACGCGCATCGCCTGCTGCATTGGGCGGAATTGGAAGGCAAGCAGCCGGCGCTGAAGCTGGCTTTGCTGGAGACGTACTTCAGCAAGGGCGAGAACGTCAGTTCCCACGACGTGCTGGTGCGGGTGGCCAGCGAAGTCGGGCTGGATATCACGCAGGCACGCAAGGTATTGGCGGAGAACCGCTATGCGGATGAGGTGCGCCAGCAGGAGCAGTTCTTCCAGTCGCAAGGCATCCGGGCGGTGCCGTCGGTGATCATCAATGGGAAATATCTGGTCCAGGGTGGACAGCCGCCGGAGGTGTTCGAGCAGACGCTGCGGCAGGTGGCCGCCGAGGGGTGAACCCGCGTAAGGGGCGGCGACCGGCGCGGGATTGCGGGGCTTCGCATTCGCTCATCCAGCCCAGGAGCGCGGTGGGCTGCAAGTAGTCTGGGGTGCAAATCCCGGCTTGCGGAGCGCTGCGGGGATTTCATTTCAGCCTGCAAAGCCCCGACGTGGCGCGGGAAAAGCCATATAAAGCGGCGCGACGCGGTCAGCTTTGCGACAATAGCCTGCCGTTTATCCCGCCCTGCCCGCATGCTGCGACTCACCGACATCAAGCTGCCCCTGGATCACCCCGAGGAAGCGCTGGCCGCGGCCATCCGCGCCAAGCTGCATGTCGGCGCCGCCGCCATTCGTGGCTATAGCGTGTTTCGCCGCGGCCATGACGCCCGCAAGCGCGGGGCGATCCAGCTGATCTACACGCTGGATGTGGATGTGGCTGACGAAGCCACGCTGCTGGCGCGTTTTGCGGACGATCCGCATGTGCGCCCCACACCGGATACGAACTACCACTTCGTAACGAAGGCCCCGGCCACGCTGGAACACCGGCCGGTGGTGATCGGCCTGGGTCCATGCGGGCTGTTCGCCGGCTTGGTGCTGGCGCAGATGGGCTTTCGGCCGATCATCCTGGAACGCGGCAAGGCCGTACGCGAGCGCACCAAGGACACCTGGGACCTGTGGCGCAAGCGCAACCTGCACCCGGAGTCGAACGTGCAGTTCGGCGAGGGCGGCGCTGGTACGTTTTCCGACGGCAAGCTGTACAGCCAGATTTCCGATCCCAAGCATTACGGCCGCAAGGTACTGACGGAATTCGTGAAGGCTGGCGCGCCGGAAGAAATCATCTATGTGAGCAAGCCGCACATCGGCACCTTCCGCCTCGTGACGATGGTCGAGAACATGCGCAACACCATCGAAGCGCTGGGCGGGGAAATCCGTTTCCAGCAGCGCGTGGATGATCTGCTGGTCGATACCGATGCGGAAGGCACACGCCACGTGCGCGGTGTCGCGTTGTCGAACGGCGAGCAGATTCGCACCGATCATGTCGTACTGGCGCTCGGCCACAGCGCACGCGACACCTTCGAGATGCTGCACAGACGCGGCGTGTACCTGGAAGCCAAGCCGTTCTCGATCGGCTTTCGCGTGGAGCATCCGCAGTCGATCATCGATCGCGCGCGCTTCGGCCCGCAGGCCGGCCATCCGTTACTTGGCGCCGCGGATTACAAACTGGTGCACCACTGCCGCAATGGCCGCTCGGTATACAGCTTCTGCATGTGTCCGGGCGGCACGGTGGTGGCGGCCACCAGTGAGCCGGGGCGTGTGGTAACCAATGGCATGAGCCAGTATTCGCGCAACGAACGCAATGCGAATGCGGCGATCGTGGTGGGCATCGAGCCCAGCGACTTCACCCCGTATGACGATAGCGGCAGCCCGCTGGCCGGCATCACATTGCAACGCCATCTGGAAAGCCGCGCATTCGAGCTGGGTGGCGGCACGTACGAAGCGCCAGGCCAACTGCTGGGCGATTTTCTCGCCGGCAACGCATCCACGGCACTGGGCGAGGTGCAGCCTTCGTACAAGCCCGGCGTACACCTGACGGATCTGGCGCCCGCGTTGCCGGATTACGCAATAGCAGCCATTCGCGAGGCGATGCCAGCCTTCGATCGCAAGATCAAGGGCTTCGCACGGCCCGATGCGATCTTTACCGGCGTGGAAACACGCACCTCGTCGCCGGTGCGCATTCGCCGCGACGATGAAAGCTTGCAGAGCCTCAACACGCGCGGCCTGTTTCCGGCCGGCGAAGGCGCCGGTTATGCAGGCGGCATTCTTTCGGCCGGTGTCGACGGCATTCGCATCGCCGAAGCCGTCGCACTGAGCATCACGCGCCAGGAAGCCCATGCTTACTGACGAACTCAAGGACCGCATTCGCGACGCCTATGCCCGCATGAAAGAAGGCCTGCCGGGTTTTCGTGCGCGCGCAGCGCAAACGCGCATGATTGCCGAGGTCGCCAAGGCATTGGCGCAAGCAGGTGGCGCGGCAGTGATCGAAGCACCCACCGGCACCGGTAAATCGATGGCCTATCTCATTGCCGGCGTGGAAGCGGCGAAGGCCTTGAAGAAGAAGCTGCTGATCGCCACCGCCACCGTCGCGCTGCAGGAACAGCTGGTGGAGCGCGATATCCCGCTGTTCCTGAAACTCTACGGCCGCGAGATGAAAGTGGCGCTGGCCAAGGGGCGCGGCCGCTACGTGTGCCCACGCAACCTGCGCATGGCGGGCAGCAGCGTGGCCGAAAGCGCACAGATGGGTTTGGGCCTGGATGCCGATCTCGCGTTGTGGAGCAAGCCGCCGGCCGAGCGCGACAAGCAGGTATTGCGCAAGCTTACCGACGCCTTCGATCGCAACGAATGGAACGGCGACATGGATGCCGCGCCTGAAACGCCCGGCGACATGTTGCGCGGCATGATCACCACCAGCACGGGCGGTTGCACCGGCCGCCGCTGCGCGTACTTCATGCTCTGCCCGTTCTTCGCGGCGCGTCGTGCCGCGGCGGATGCCGACATCATCGTCGCCAACCAGGACCTGGTGCTGGCCGATCTCACGCTGTCCAGCGGCGAAGAAAGCTGGGGCGGCGTGTTCCTGCCCAAGCCGGAAGAAACGCTGTACGTGTTCGACGAAGCGCATCACATGCCCGCCAAGACCATCGACCGCGGCGCGTCGGAAGTGGCGCTCAACTTCGCCGTGCGCCAGATCAGCCGACTCGGCCGACAAGTGCACGCGGCTTATTCGCTGACCGACAAAGAAGTGATCGGCAAGCTCACCCTCGATGCCGGCGACGAAAAACTGCAGGAGCTGAGCGACGCGCTGGAAGCGCTGGAAAAAGAGATTCGCCAATCGTGGCTGCCCGATCCGGCGGAAGCCGAACCGGTCTATCGCGGCTCGCTGGGTCAGTTGCCGGACAACTGGGTGCATCACGCCACGCTGCTCTACATTACCAGCAGCGAGGTGCAGCGCTGGCTGACCGCCGTGCGGCGCACCGTCACCGAGATGAGCGAAGGCGGCCCGACGCAGGAAGCGTTGTCGCGCGAATTGGGCATGGCCATGGAGCGCATCGATCGCCAGGTGCGCACGTGGCGCGCATGGTCCAGTGATGATCCGGAACATGCACCGCCACTTGCGCGCTGGGTCACGCTATCCAACGACCAGCAATTGGTTTGTCATGCGTCGGCCGTTTCCGCCGGGGCACTGTTGCGCAGCATTCTCTGGGACAACGCCAGCGCCGCCGTGATGACGTCCGCCACCTTGAGCGTAGGCGGCAACTTCCGCGGCTTTGCCGATGCCGTGGGGTTGCCGGACGATGCGGTGACGGTGAGCCTGCCTTCGCCGTTCGATCTTGGCGCCCAAGCGCGCCTGGAAATACCGGCCCTGTCCGCCTTGCCCGATGCACGCGAACAACACGCACAGGAAATCACCGACTGGCTGGCTGACAACCTGGATTGGAATGCCGGCAACCTGGTGCTGTTCACCTCGCGCGCAAAGCTGGAACGCGTGCTGCAACGCCTGCCGATCGACAAGGTGCGCAAAGTGCGCGCGCAAGGTTCGTTGGGCAAAACGCAATTGATTGCCGAACACGTTCAAGCCGTCGAAGCAGGCAAGGGCAGCACCTTGTTTGGCCTGGCGTCTTTCGGCGAAGGCTTGGATTTGCCCGGCAAGTTGTGCGAGACAGTGGTGATCACGCAATTGCCTTTCGCCGTGCCGACCGACCCCGTCGGCGCCACGTATGCCGAGTGGCTGGAATCGCGCGGACGCAACCCCTTCATGGAAGTCGCCGTGCCTGAAGCCACACGGCTATTGATTCAATATTGCGGCCGCCTGATCCGCAGCGAAACCGATCGCGGCCGGATCGTGCTGCTGGATCGCCGTGTCATTACGCGGCAATACGGCAGCCAGATGCTTAAAGCCCTGCCCCCTTTCCAACGCGTGATCGAGCGTACCGCATGAGCATCATCCGCCTGCGTGATTGTGCGGCCGTGCCGTGGAAGAACGGCATGGGGCGTACGCGCGAATTGGCCGTCTATCCGGCTGGCGCAAGCATGGACGACTTTGCGTGGCGTATCAGCGTGGCGGAGGTGGATAGCGCCGCGCCGTTTTCGGCCTTCGATGGCGTCGATCGCACCATTGCGCTGCTGGAAGGCGCCGGCTTCACGATGACGCTGGACGATGGCCGCAGCCATGCGCTTACGACGCCGTTCGCGCCCTTTGCGTTTGCAGGCGAATCGAAAGTGACGATTGCGCTGCATGGCGGTGCGACGCGTGACCTGAACCTGATGCTGCGGCGGTCGAAGGCGCGCGGTGAATTGGTGACCTGGGAAGATCCCGGCCGCCAAGTGGTGGATGATGCGGTGGCGCTGATCTACTGCGCGCGTGGGCATATCGATACGTCGGATGGACGCATGCAGGCGGGCGATGCCTGGTTGCCAACGCCATTGACGGGGCGTGTGACGTTGGATGACGGGGCATTGGCACTTGTGGCGAGGGTGGAATTGCTGGGAGATTAAGCGCGCGGCAACGCCTTGCTCGTCATTCCGGCGAAGGCCGGAATCCAGTTGAAAATGACGTGCGTAGCACACGACATATAGGGTTTTGAGTGCTTCGCACGGCGTGTTTAAACTGGATTCCGGCCTTCGCCGGAATGACGAAGTGTCGCTTTACGGAACATTGAAGCACATAGGCTGGGATTTCATCCCAGCCTATGTCGCTACCATGATGGTGAGGGATATAAGCTTTACAGGTAGCTGAAGTCATCATTTTTTTCTGCTTGAGGCTCCCGCCATGCCCGTGCTGATCCTCGGCCTGATCATCTTCCTCGGCCTGCATTCCATCCGCATCGTCGCCGGCGACTGGCGCAGTCGCCAGATCGAACGCATCGGCCTGAATCGCTGGAAGGCGATTTACTCCGTCATCGCCGCCATCGGCCTCGTGCTGATCGTCGCGGGTTTCATCATGGCGCGGCGCCATCCGGTGATCTTGTACATCCCGCCGATGTGGCTGCGGCATCTCAACGCCTTGTTCATGCTGATCGCCTTGATCCTGTTCCCGGCAGCCCGCGTGCCGAACAACATGATCAAGGCCAAGCTGCACCATCCGCAGGTACTGGCGGTAAAAACCTGGGCGTTCGGCCATCTGCTGGCGACCGGCATGCAATACGACGTGGTGTTGTTCGGCGCATTCCTGGTATGGGCTGTGGTGCTGTTTGCCGCCGCACGCCGCCGCGACCGGCGCCTTGGCACGGTGTATCCGCCAGGTACCGTGAAGGGCACGGTGATAGCCGTCGTGGCAGGTATCGTGCTGTGGGCCGTGTTTGCGTTCTGGCTGCACAACTGGCTGTTCGGCGTGAATCCGCTGGCGTAGACGGTGCCGATAGTCATCTACGCCCGACCAGTAGCCTGCGCTACAGTCGAGCCGTTCAATCGCAGGAGGTAACGCCCATGGTCGGTTTTCTGCTCTGGTTGGTGCTGCTGGTGTTCTGCTGGCCGCTCGCGCTGCTTGCGCTGGTGCTCTACCCCATCGTGTGGCTGCTATTGCTGCCGTTCCGCTTGGTCGGCATCACCATGCATGCCGTCTTTGCATTCCTGAAAGCACTGCTGATGCTGCCGGCGCGCGTGCTAAGCGGACGGCCGGTTTGAATAGCGCCTACTGACGCGCGGTTCTCGATTACGCGAAATACTGTCCCCTCCCCGGCTACCGCAGGGGAGGGGTGCGTCATGGTGGACGTGACGGCACGCTCGAGCGCGAACGAGTCATGTCACCGCCCGACGCCACCGGCAAGCTGATAAAGCTCGCACGATCCAGCGCGTGCCGCACTACCTCTTGCATTTGTGCGCGCCCGGCGCAGGATGGGGGCCGTGTTTTTTTGCCGGATCCAAGCCTTGCAAGCAATCGACACCCTCACGCCCTGCCCTTGCGGCAACCACTCCCGTTACACGCGCTGTTGCGGCCCACTGCACGAAGGTGCCCTTGCACAAACCGCCGAAGCGTTGATGCGTTCACGCTATAGCGCTTATGTGCTCAAGCGCGAGGACTATCTGCTCGCCACCTGGCATCCCAGCACGCGTCCGGCCAGCCTGAAACTGGCGTCGCAGCATCCCGCGCCCACCTGGCTGGGACTGGACGTGAAACGGCATCGGGAAGAAGGCGAGCAAGCCACGGTGGAGTTCATTGCGCGCCTGCGCTACGGCGGTGGCAAGGCCCAGCGCATGCATGAGGTCAGCCGCTTCGTGCGCGAGCAAGGACGCTGGTATTACCTTGATGGGCAGTTTCCGGACGCCTGATGCAGCTGGGATTTCACCCTAGCCTGCGCGTCAGAACGACAGTTCGCTCTCGCCTTCAAAACGTCCTGCCGGTCCAAACCGCCGCTCGATAATCAGGCCTTTGCCATCATGCCCAATCGCCACGATGGTACTCGCGCGCGTGCCGTAAAGTTCGCCGCGGATGAACGCGGAAGACAACCAGCGCTCGCGCTCCAGGCCGATACCCGTATCGGGTAACCGTTCATCGGACGCCTGGTGTTCATCCGCCAAGGCGCGGAACAGCGGGGCGAAGTCGATTTCATGGCCGGCGTCCAGCCAGGCTTGCAAACGCTGCATCAAGGCGCGCGTCTTCGGCCACGGCGTATTGAAGTCTGCATTGGATAGACCATGCACGCCCGGCTCGATCGGCTGCGCTTTCGAGGACGGGCGATTGCCGATGTAGAAACCATGCCCGGCATCGAAAGTGAGCAGATTGAAAGGACGATAGCCGGGCGCGAGCGCCAGCAACTTGCTTGCGTGACCTGTTGCGCCGTCAACGCCGGCCAGGTAATCCGTGGCAAGCAGGCCGCGCGACGTGCCCTGCTGCGGATCGCTGGGATCGCGCACGTTGGTAACGACGCAGCACCGCCCGGCATGGGTGACGCCCAGCCACGTACCCCCAGCTTCGAGATCGCGACCGCCGATGATGGGCATGTCCGCCCAATGCGATAGCGGTGCGCTGGCGCGCGCGTGGAATTCATCGCGGTTGCCGGCGAGCAGCAGGCGCCAGCGGGGATGGGATTGCCAGGCGAAGGCGATCAGGCACATGAGAAGAAGGCTACCTTATGAATACATCTCGCGTGATGTTTGACTTGCCAACGATGCGCCCCCTCCCCTGCTTGGCAGGGGAGGGCTGGGGCCGAGGTATCCCCACGTTTTTCGACTATGCATGAAAACACTCCGAGATCGTCATTCCAGCGAAAGCGGGAATCCATCTTTGCCTTTGCATCAGAGCAACATGGATTCCCGCGTTCGCGGGAATGACGGCCAGGTAACGTAGACGATCACCGTAAAGTGGCTGACGTTCTCATTTCTTTGAAATTGCAGGGCAAAAAAACGTGGGGATACCTCAGGGGTTGAGGTGGGCTTGCATGGGCTTGCCGCATCATTTGAGTTCGTCGCGAGGTTGCCTCACCTCGCCCCACCCCAGATCTCCCCTGCTACACGCAGGGGAGGGAGCTATTTCCGCCGAGCATGGAGGATCATCGTTGAATTATCTCTGCTGCGCAGCACGCTTGCGCACCGCATCGGCCCAGCGCGCCGCCACGCGCGGCGAGGTCATGCACACCGTCTCATCCGTCACCGTGGTCACCGCACGCTCCAGCAATTGAATATCGGCTTCGTGCTGGCGCGCCACGTGCGGGTCTTCAAAGAAGATCGCACGCTGGCAACGCCGCTCCAGCACCAGGTCGGCAATCTGCGCATCGCCGCCCATCGGGCCGCTCTGGTAACGCTCGACCCAGTTCTCGCCTTGCGGCCATCCGCGGCTCCATGCCAGTTCGTTCAATTGCTGGCCGGTGGTGCCGGTGGCGACACGTCGCGCGAAACGCGCAAGCACATCAAAGTGATCCGCGGCATACGCCATCATCTGCGGCTTCATCGCATCGTGTGCGATCAGGGCAATGGTCTGCTTTTCCAACGCATGCAAGGCATCGGCGCCGGGATCGGGGGCAAAGCCGGCCTGGATACGCTCCATTTCAATCCAATCGCGCGCCGATGCCACGGTGGAAACGAACGGCTTCTGATGGATCACGCACTGGCGCTTCAATGCGACGGCTTCGGGAAAGATGGACGACGGATCCACCGGATCGATCAGATAGATCGCACCATCCAGCGTACGCGGCGGCTCGTGCATGCCCACCACTTCAGCCACCAGCTTCATCAGGCCACCATCGCGGCCATAAGGGTAATGCAGCAACCCAGGGTAATCGGCGAGATAACCGTTCCGCTCAATGGCTGCATGGGTGCGCCCTACGGCATGCAAGTGAAGATTCAACTCGCGAATGCCTTGCTCACATACTCGTAGCCAGCGAAACAGCGCCGCATCGTCGTGATCATGATGAAGCGCGTTGGCAGCAAGACCCATCCGCATGTTGCTTTTCCCCTTGTTGAAAATTCAGCCCAGGCACTGAATAACATGCCGTAAACGGCATGGCGCAAAACCGTCACCTGCCGCACGCGACACCATGGCATTGTCCACGACAACCCGTGCGCGGGACCAGCTTATTTCCGCTTATGCCAACAAAGAAAAAGGCGCGCCGGTTATACGGCGCGCCCGGGGCAATCACTGAACCGCTTGTATGCCGGCTGGGCCTACAGCTTGAACTTCACCCCGACGTTCCAGAAGCGGCCGATGATGCCGGCGTAGTCGTAGGTCGGGTTGTACAGGTTGGCCGCGTAGTTGAGCGGATCGATGGGCGGTTTGCGGTCCGTCACGTTGTCTACCGATGCGGTAAACGTGATGTGGTCGTTCAACTTGTAACTACCGACAAGATTGCCGTAAGTGAATGACGACAGCGTACAGTTGTTGGCCAACGGACCACCGTTTGGCCCTAACGCATCGAAGCAAGCCGTGGTACCGGTAACGTCCTCCGCCGACTCGAACTCCTTGCTGACGAAGTAGATCGTGGCCGTCAGGCTCAGCGGCCCCCATTCAATGGTATTTGCCCAGTTGCCGCGAGTACGCGGCGTACCTGCGCCGGAGGACAAACCATACGGGCCCTGCGTTCCGACGTAGCTTTGCACCTGGCCGGCAACATCCTCCTTCCACTGGAAGATCTGGGTGGCCTGCAGTTCGCTGATGTATTGGATGCCATTGCTGAAATGGAAGTGCGCCTGCAAGTCCAGATCCAGGCCCGTGGTCTTCAGCCAATTGCCGTTGACGTAGTCGGCGCCCACAAAAATCGGCCGTAGCGGCGCGGTGGGGTGCTGGGGATCGGGCGTATCGAACTGCATGGTGTAGCCCGGCAATACCGTGCCGGTGTTGTAGTAATTCAACAAGGCGACACCCGGGTCCGCCGGGACGATCACATTGCTCTTCCTGATGTTGTAGTAATCCAGCGAAGCGTTCAGCCAGCTGACCGGTTGCACGACAACACCGAAGGTAAAGCTCTGCGACTTTTCCGGCTTCAGGCTGGGATTGCCCGAACTCCCTTCTTCAAGTGCATAAGGAATCGTCACGTAGTTCGAGTTGCCGTGTGCTGCGATGAAGGAGTCCGGAGCACCCTGGGATACGACGGAGCTGTTGACGAAACCCGCACTGAAACTACCGGCGCTCTCGCCGAATTGCGGCGCACGGAAACCTTTCGAATAGGTGGCACGCACCGCTACCCAGTCAAACGGCTTCCACTTCAGACCAATCTTCGGCGAAAAATTGTTGCCGACGTGCGGGTAATGGTCAAAGCGGCCGGAGACGTCGGCTTCCAGCCTCTCCAGCAGCGGCGCATCAAATTCCGCGTAGATGCCGCTTACGTTGCGCGAACCCGTAATGAAGGTGTCGCCCAGGCCTTGGTAAATGCCGCCCGGATTGAGCTCCTGCTGCAGCTGTGCCTCGTGGCGGAACTGGACACCGGCGGCCAACCCCGTTGGACCACCTGGCAAGTCGAACAATTGGCGGTTAACGGAAAAGTCGAACACGTCCATGTCCGAGTGGTTTTGCGCGATATCCGGTGGCGAAACGGCGTTGCGAACAGCCGCACTGTTTGCCGACGGGTTGGCGAAATTGTAGGTACCGTTGTTGATCGCGTTGAGCAAACCCTGATAGCTGATGAACCCCAGGTTTGCGTAACCCATCCAGATGTGGTTGCCCACCACCGACGCCTCATAGTTCCAGTCGCCGAAGGTGCCCTGCAGGTCGAGTACGCCGCGAAGGTTATGCGTATCGGTGCTGGTCGCGCCAGGAATATCACCGAACGTGTAGTTGATATAGGCGTACTGGCCCGGGAACGGGTTGGACGGGTTGCCCGGCGGCAACTGAATGTTGTCGGTGTTGTTCGGCACGCTGGACTGGATCTGGCTTGGCGTACCTAACTCATGCACCACAGACTGGTAGTAACTGACCGCGGCATATGCCTTGGTGGTGTCATTGAACTTGAATGTGAAGCGGCCATAGAGGCCATCCCTATTCGAGTACTGTTGCACGTGGCCCCAGGTGTAGAACTGATCCTGCGCGCAATACGAACCCGTGTTGGGCCCCGTGCCTGGCACAGTCACCAGTTCGGTGCCAGTCGTGCATGGCCCCAGAGGCTGGAAGGGGCCGGTTGCATCGCCGCCTGGCGTCGGCCCCGCCGGCGCTACCGTGCCCACGGTGGAGCCGGTGGTGTTCAAGGGATTGCCGTTGCGCAAGTCGGGGCCACCGATGCCGGTAAGGTTCGCACTGTTGAACGGATAGCTGCGCTTGCTCAGCGGGATCGCCTGATCCTGATCCCATTCCGCGCTGAAGTAGGCGTTGTAGTGATCCGTATTCAGATCACCCATGCCTGCAACCAGCGTGGCATTTTTGTGGAAACCGCCACCATGCTGCGAGTTGCCGACTTCGGCGCTGCCTTGCACGCCCTGAAAACTGGGCTTGAGAATGATGTTGACCACGCCAGCGATCGCGTCAGAACCGTAGATTGACGAAGCACCATCCTTCAGCACTTCGATACGTTCAACCGCAGCGAGCGGAAGCGTCTCCAAATCGACAAACGAACGGATGCCGTCGTCCACCAGCGGATAACTCGCTGCACGCTTGCCATCGACCAGCACAAGGGTGGAGTTCACCGTCAAGCCGCGCAACGCGACACCCGAAGACCCGGTCGCGAACCCGGCATAAAACGAAGGCGGAATGCTGCCGCTGTTATCCGCGGAAACAGCACGCACCACATCCGAAACATTGGTAAAGCCCGAACGCGCAATGTCCTGCGCAGTGATCACCGTGACAGGCGATGGCGTTTCCGTATCGACGCGCGGCAATGCGGAACCCGTAACCGTGATGGTCTGCAATTGCTTGGCGTTTGTTTGTGGAGGTTGCTGTGTGGATTGGTCTTGCGGGGCAGTGCTTTGTGCGAAAACCGCTCCGGAAGCAGGCGTGAGCAGCAAGGCTGCTAGCGAAAGCGCAAGTGGATGACGTTTCATTTGAACCCCTCCAAGGTCTAACCGTGAATGGTGTGACCGCTTGTGAGATGTCCAATCGATCCGCTGGATGACAAGTTGGCAAGGAACCCCTCCAGTTCCCGAGCGCGGTCTATCACACCCTGGCGTGATGGACAAGTCTTTAACATTTGCAAGGGCTTGCGATTCCGGCAACGCACAAGAGCGCGAAAAGGTACTGTTAACGCCTGTGTCCCAGCGTACGCAGCATCAGCACGATTTCGGATGCAACGTCATGGTGCGTGATATCTTGCGATTTCACGGACTGTTGACGCGAGATTACGCGCTGCAACAGTGAGCTAACTTTTCGATGCCGCGAAAATAACGATCCGCCGAGCCTGACGCACCGCTACTGAAACCAACTCGATTGTGGTGATAGACGGACGCTAAACGTCTTAGCCGTTGCCGGAGACGAGCAAATCAGATTCCGCCGTGCCGATTTGGTGTGTTCTGTCCTCGGTAGCCATTCGCTGCGGGACGACATCCCGCACGAATGAGAAAGCTCACATCGCTACTGCCATGTCCGGCTTTGTGTTCCAAACCAATTCTCATCGCCTAACCGCTCCAGCACTTCGTCAATCTTTGCGTTGATCGCTTCAAAGATGAAGTACAGCTCGGCACGGCCAATGATCATCACGGCGTTGCCGTCATCGGCGTTGTCTTCGTTATAGGTGATGTGCGCCATCAGGGTCAGCATGTCCTGCAGCTGTTTCAGGTTTTCGTAGCCGTCGCTGGACAATAGGTAAAGCTGCGGTCCGCAGCGGCCGCCTTGCATGTCATGCATGTTGGTTCTCCACACACTTAGGTCACGCCGCGTGTTGCGCGCGGCGTGAAGGGCTTCAGGAAAATCCTGCTCGTTTATCGGAATCAGCTGCTTCCGTTTCGACGAATGCCCACTTTGGCTCGACGTCGCGCAGTGTGCGCGGCGGTGAAGTCGCAAGAATGCACCAGGGAGGGAGCACGAAAGCGTGCCGGTGCCGTATGATCGAGCGTAACCATCATTAACTCCTACTTAGTTTGTGGTGGCCAGCGGATCGCCTGAGCGTCTACTCGGGCGATCCGCGCAAACTTCACGTCATGTCGGGCGTGTCGCGGTCATCTCGCTGGATGGGCACACCCGACAGCCGCACCTTCGCATGATATGCATCCCGCAGTCTGTCGGGTCCGAATGATTCAAGGTGTTGGCGAATGCCTACTCGCCTATGCGGAAGAGTTGGGATACAGCTGACGTTTTACTGCTGCGCTGTTGAACATCAGCTTCACGCTTAGACGCCGTGCTGAACCTCTGGCGACTTTCCGTCGAACACCGCGTGCGGAGGTTGCCATCGCTGTTAGGTCGGTGAAACCGGGGCTACTCCAACCCGTTCCCTGTGCCGCTTTTTTTATCAAAAAAACGGCGCGTCGAATCCGACGCGCCGTTTACTAAACAAGCTTCGATGGTAGCGATGCATGCAGCCGAAGCATCATGCATCGCTACGTCGATGCTTAGAACTTCACCTTCACACCCACGTTCCAGAAGCGGCCCACAGCACCGGACTGGCTATAGGTCGGGTTGTAGTTCGTCGCTGCGTAGTTGGCCGGATCGAACGGCGCCTTGCGATCAAACGCGTTCATCAGCGATGCGGTGATCGCGACGTGCTGGTTGATGTCGTAGCTGCCCGTCAGGTCGAAGTCGTAGAACGCACCGACGTGGCAGTTCGACGGCATGAAGGCCGTGCCGGCGCCGTTGAGGAACAAGCAGGAGCCCGGACCCACGCCGACGTCTTCCGCGATTTCCTGATAGCCACTGGTGTAATACAGCGTGCCGGTAACACTCAGCGGGCCGTACACGATCGTGTTGGACCACGAACCCTTGGTGCGCGGCGTGCCTGCACCGGACGACAGGTTATACGGCCCCTGCGTACCGACGTAGTTCTGCACGATGCCGCCCGGCAGGATCATCTGCCACTTGAAGATCTGCGTGCCCTGCAGTTCGCTGATGTACTTCACGCTGCCGAAGTCCCAGTGACCTTGGATATCGACGTCTACACCGGCGGTCTTGAGTGAATTGGCGTTGATGTACTCGCCCGTGAGCACCGCAGGACGTGCCAGAGCACCCGGGTGCTGCGGATCGGCCAGGTCCGGCGTGATCGCCACGCCCGACACCGTGCCACCGTTAGCCCAGTAAGCATTAAGTGCACTACCGTAATCCGGAGCGGTGATGACGTTGCTCTTGCGGATGTTGTAGTAGTCCACCGAGGCATTCAGCCAGCTCGTCGGCTGTACCACTACACCGAAGGTGAAGCTGTCTGCCTTCTCCGGCTTGATGTTGCGATTGGCCAGCGTGTATTCGGAAATCGCATACGGCGAGGTGCTGTAAGCATTGCTGCCATGCAGCGCCTGGAAGCTATCCGGCGGTGTGATGGTGACGAAGCCCTGCGCGGAGCTGGAGCCGTTTTCGGCGAAGCTCGGTGCACGGAAGCCCTTCGAGTAGGTACCGCGAATGGCGACCCAATCCAGCGGCTTCCACTTCAGGCCAATCTTCGGCGAGAAGTTGTTGCCCACGTCGGAGTAATGGTCGAAACGGCCGGAGACGTCGGCTTCCAACGATTCCAGCAACGGCATGTCGAGTTCGGCGTAGGTACCGGCGACATCGCGGCTGCCCTTGGTGGTGGCATTGCCCAGGCCCTGGAACTCGAAGTTCGGATTGAGCGTCGGGTCATTCTGCGCTTCGTGGCGAACCTGCGCGCCCACGGCCAGGCCCATCGGGCCACCCGGCAGATCCCACAATTCGCGGTTGGCGTTGAAGTCCAGCGAATCCAGGTCCGACGTCGAGGTCTTGGCATAGCCAGGTGCCAGCGATGCACGGATGGCAGACGAGTTCGACGACGGGTTGGCAAAGTTATACGTGCCGTTGTTGATCGCACTGATCAACGCCGCGTAGTTGATATAGCCGAACTGAGTCGTATCCAGCGACGTGTGGTTGATGGTCGCCGTGGTGTTGTAGTTCCAGTCACCGATGGTGCCCTGGACGCCACCCACCAAACGCATGTTGTGATTGGTGTAGTTGGTGCCGCGCGGGATATCGCCGAATGCGTAATTGATCGGCGCCGGCTCAGCAAACGGGTTGGACGGATTGCCCACCGGCAACGTGATGTTGTTGGTGTTGACCGGCGTGCTGGTCTGGATCTGCGCCGGCTGGTTCACGCCCAAGGTCTTCGACTGCATGTAGCTGGCCGACAGATAAGCCTTGGTGGTGTCGTTGATCTTGACCGTGAAGCGGCCGTAGATGCCGCCTTGTTCCATCTGCGGCTGGATCAGGTTGTACTGATTGACCAGATTCTGCGAGCAATAGCTGCCAGCACTATTGGTGACCAACTTAGAGCCATTGGTGCAGTTGCCCAGCGGCTGCAACAACTGGGTGGTCGGATTGGTAATTGAGCCAATTGTGGAGCCAGTGTTGTTGCCGGGCGTTTCCGGATTCGGGCCACCGATCGGGCTGAGGTCGTCGGTGTTGTACGGGAAGTCGCGATCACGAGTAAAGATCGCGTTGTCCTTTTCGTACTGCACGCTGAAGTAAGCGTTGTAGCGGTCTTTATCCAGGTCACCGGTGCCGGCCATGAAGGTGGCTTTCTTGGTGAAGCCGCCGCCGTGTTGCGAGTTGCCGATATCCGCCGTGCCTTCGACACCCTGGAAGCTGGGACGCAGGATGATGTTGACCACGCCGGCGATGGCGTCGGAACCATAAATCGACGAAGCACCATCCTTCAGCACTTCGATGCGCTCCACGGCTGCGAGCGGAATGGTGTTGAGGTCGACGAAGGAACGCTGGCCGTCATCCGACAGGGCGTAGCTGGCGGCGCGCTGGCCGTCGATCAGCACCAGCGTGGAGTTCACGGTGAGGCCACGCAGCGCCACGCCCGACGAACCGGCCGCAAAGCCGTTGGAGAACGCGTTGGGGATCGAGCCGGAGTTGTCCGCCGAAATCGAGCGAACCACGTCGGAAATGGTGGTGTAGCCGCTGCGCGCGATCTGCTGCGCGGTAATCACAGTCACCGGCGACGGCGTTTCGGTATCCACGCGCGGCAGCGCCGAACCGGTCACGGTGATGGTCTGCAGCTGCTTGGTGTTCTGCGACTGATCCTGCGAGGTGGCAGGCGTGCTTTGCGCAAAAGCGGTGCCGGCGATCGGGGCAAACAGCAAGCCCGCCAACGAGAGCGCAAGCTTATTACGAGTCATTTTTCATACCCTCCGAGGTACAGCAGATTGTGATTCGCCCAACTTAGGGAGTGTTGCGGGTAGGGGAAAGTTGGGCGTGTGGGGACACTGGGCCGGAGTGTTCCACAGACGCCAGCAATCAGACAAGTCCTTAACATCCCGCAATATTTTGCGATGTCGGCGCTACAGCAGAATCTGAGGTCCCATCGCTAATCCCGCAGCGCACAAGGGAAATCGGCTGAAGACGCGCGGAAGCTGGTGTTACGCATGTGTTGCAAGTGCTCATACAGGTCCGCCAACCGATGCAGCCTGCTCTTAACGCCTGACAGGGGTTTTGCTAAGTGAAAGCAGCCGTGTCCGTCTAGGGTAACCGCCGAAAAGCAAGAAGGCGCGCCGATGACTCGACGCGCCTTCCACTTCACACCCGCATCGCCGGCAGCGATGCGTATGACATGCACTTATTCGAACGTGTACTTCGCGCCCACCGTGAAGTACCGGCCGATGGCCCCGCTGGAATCCAGCGGGTTGTAGTTCATCGCACCGTAGGTGAGCGGGTCCAGCGGAGCCATTTCGTCGAACACGTTCTGGATCGAGCCGAACACTTCGAAGTTGTTCTGGAAGTGATAGCGCGCGGAAAGATCCAGCGTAGTGAACGACGGAATGCGGCAATGCGCTGGCGCATCCGTGCCATCGGCGAACTCGTTACCGCACGGTGCACCCTGCTCCGGCACATTCTTGAACGCACTGCGATAGTTCACCATCGCGCCGAGCGAGAAGTTGCGGATGTCCCAATCGGCACTGATCTGCGCACGATGACGCGGCGTACCGATGCAATTGGTGGTATCGCAATTGCCGTGCGTGCCGGCGTATTGCACGGTGCCGCTGGCGTCCTGGCGCGCATACGAAATCAGGCGCGTTGCGTTGAGGTCGAAGCTCAGTCTGCCCGCGTTGCCCATGTCCCAGCGCTGCGTGAAGTCCATGTCGATACCGCGCACGGACGTCGCCGCAGAGTTGATGTAGCTGCCCAGCGCCGCCAGCAGCGTACCGCTGTTGGGAATGCCCGGCAGGTTGTTGTCCTGGCGAACGACATTGCCCGCCGCGATGGCCGAAGCGGCCGTGCTCTGGTTGATTTCATCCGTACGGCGAATGCGCCAGTAGTCGACGGTCAACGAGGTATCGGCCGTGGGCGCCAACACGATACCTCCGGTGTAGCTGCGCGAACGTTCCGGTTTCAGGTTCGCGTTCGGCCCGGTGATGATGGCGATGGCAGCGTTACAGTCGGCTTGCGACGCACCCGGCGCCGCGCTGCCATTGGGGCAACGCACCGGATCGGGCGCATTGGTGAACGCGGCCAGGTGGCCGCCGCTTTCGGCCGGATTCGGTGCGCGGAAACCGCCCGCGAAAGTGCCGCGCAGCGACAGCCACGTCGTGGGCGACCATTTGATACCGAACTTCGGTGTGACGGCCGTGGTGCCTTCCTTGTAACTGTCCACGCGACCGGCGGCGGAGACTTCCACCGTGCTGAGCACCGGCGCATCCAGCTCGAAATAACCCGCTGCGACGGATTGCGTGCCCTTGTAGGCGGAATAACCCAGGCCAATGATGTCGCCTTGATCGGTATACGTGGTGGGCGTCAACGAGACCGACGTACGGCGATATTCAGTGCCCAGCGCCAAGCCGAGCGGACCGCCCGGCAAGTCGAACAATGCACGCGTTACCTTGGCATCGATCGAGTCGAGCACGCTGCTTGCGTTGGCGCGCAGCGTCGGCGAGATGTAGTTGTAGAGGGCCGGGTTGTTCAAGCCCGCGTTTTCCCCAATGCGCCAGTAGCCATACGGGCTATTGGGATTGGTCAATGCATCGCGCACAGCGCTATAGCGCAGGTAGCCCCAGCGGGTACTGGTGAGATCGGTGCCCGAATGCATGTACGCCGCATCGTAATCCCACTCGCCGAAGCTGCCCTTCACACCCACCAGGAAGCGGTAGAAATCGTTGTCGGTGCGCTGCAAACGCGGGCCTGCATCAAACGACGTGTAACGCAGGCGTGCATCTTCGTTGTAGGGATTGTCGGGATGGCCCGCGCCCAGCACCACGGCTCCCGCACCACTGCTGGCATTGACTGCGCCACCCGGATACCCCCAGGCGCCCGATACGCCCGATGGCGTGCTCTGGAATTTGGATACCTTGTTGTTGTAACCGAACTCGCTGTACACCTGCATGGTGTCCGACACATTGAACGTGCCGCGCACAAACAGGTTGATGGAACGGTCGCTTGGCGTAATCCAGCGGTATTTCGCGGTATCCCACAGGCAGCCGCCACCGCCGCCGGCCTGGGAAATGGTGGAGAACTGGCCGCAGCCCGGCAGCGACTGGTAGTGATAGATGTTGCTGGCGTCCGGAATACCCAGAGCGCCCGCCGGCGAACTGCCGGCCGCCGTACCGCCGCTGGTGATCGCACCGCCCAGGAACTGGCTGCCCGTCGCGCTGTAACCCCACGGACGCAGATCGCCGGTGCCGATCCATTTGCGGTCGCTGCGATCGGTGGCGAGGATCGCGTCATCCTTGATGCCTTCGAGGTTGAACAGGATGTTGTAGCGATCCTTGTTGAGATCGCCCGTGCCGGCCGTGAGCGACGCCTTGTAACGATTGCCGTCCCCATTGCCGGAAACACCCGTCGAAACTTTGGCCACGGCACCGTGGAAATCGCTCTTCAAGATGATATTCACCACGCCGGCGATGGCGTCCGAACCGTAGATCGCCGAAGCGCCGTCCTTGAGCACTTCGATGCGCTCCACGGCTTCCATCGGAATGGTGCTGAGATCGGTGAACACTTTTTGGCCGTCATCGGCCAGCGCGAAGGATGCCATGCGGCGGCCGTTGAGCAGCACCAGCGTCGAGCCGGCACCCAGGCCGCGCAGCGAAACGCCGGTGGCGCCGCTGGCAAAGCCGTTGCCGAACGTGGAAGGAATGGAGCCAGCACCGTCGGAGGTGAGGCGCTGCAGGAAATCGGCCACCGTGGGCAGGCCACTGGCTTGCAGATCCTTGGCGGTGATCACTTGCACCGGCGAGGCGGTTTCCAGGTCGGTACGCGGAATGCTGGAGCCGGTTACCACTACTTTTTCCAGCGTCTTGCTGGATGACGCGTCTTGCGCGCTGGCCGCCAGGGCAAAGCCGGCAGTACCCGCAAACAAGGTCAACACGATGGCGTCGCGCAGCCGTGTCGTTCTGAAACGCATATAGGACTCCCTCTTGATCAGCAGCAGATGTGGGGTATGGGTAGGGTTCTGCTGACTCCCCTGGCGCATTTACTTACGTCGTAAGAAAATGCTGCCTTAGGAATAGTAAACACGTTTCGCAAGAAATTAACAGTACTACATGGACTAACAGGACAGGGAAAATCGCGTCGCTATGCCATAACTAACTGAAATTACGAAACTTATCTAAGTGATTTGCAGCCATGTGCTAACGCAATATATTGCGTTAGCACATGGCTAGGTAGGACAAGTTCTTGCGGTGATGTGCCGATGCAACGCTTGCTTCGAGCAAGCCGGCAGGGAGAAATCGATCAGCGCTCCCTGCTTGCCGCGCGTACTTCCTGGCGGGAAGGCCGCCGCAGATAGAAAACACCCTCCCTGGTTAGAAGGCAGTCTTTTGATCACCAACCCGACGTGACCTCAGAGTCAGGCGTGGCGATGATCGCTCCCTCCCTCCCTGCGTGCAGGGGAGGGAGAGGATCATCACCAACGTCACGTTGGGTCGGCTGTTACGCCCTCAGACGAGCGGCGGCGCATTTATGGAAGCGCCCTTAAAGTTCGGAGCATTGACCCCGAGCCTTCCCTGCAAACAGGGAAGGGTGTGCATTTGCCGCGTTTTGCAGGCGCCACGCGCCTTATCGACGCCAACGAGCAGCTTGAAGGAGATGCCAGCTTTCTTGTGGTGTCCGATGCGGGATTTTCACCCCAGCCACTGCCTGCACAGCCGAGTCAGGACTCGCGCGCCATTACGCGTTGCCGGCCGGCCTTGCGTTCTCGCCGGCGCGAGCGCCACGCTGCCCAGCGCTCGCCGAGGCAGGAGAAGACCACATACAGCGCGGGCGTGCTGAGCAAGGTGAGGCTCTGCGAAATCATCAGGCCGCCAATCAGCGCGATACCCAGCGGACGACGCAGGTCGGAGCCCTCGCCAAGGCCGATGGCGATCGGCAACGCGGCGAGAATCGCGACCATGGTGGTCATCATGATCGGGCGGAAACGCACCAGGCTCGCTTCGCGCGCGGCTTCCAGTGGCGTCTTGCCATGTTCGCGCTGCGCGACGAGGGCGAAGTCGATCATCATGATCGCGTTCTTCTTCACGATGCCGATCAGCAGCACCAGCGCGATCTGCGCGATCACGGACAGGTCGGTATTGGTGAACCACAACGCGAGCAGCGCGCCGACGCCTGCGGCAGGCAGCGTGGAAAGAATGGTCACCGGATGGATCAGGCTTTCATAAAGAATGCCCAGCACGATGTACACCACGACAATCGCGCCAAAAATAAGCCACAGGGCGCCGCTCTGCGATTCCTGGAAGCGACGGAAGTCGCCGCCCACATCGAGCTTGATATCGCCGGGCATGCGCATGTTGTTTGCCGTCGCCTGGACGATCTTCAAGGCTTCGCCCATGCTCACGCCGGGTGCGAGATTGAAGCTCAGGTTCATGGTGGTGTACTGGTTCAAGTGCGACACCTGCGTCGGCGCCACGCCCGGCTCCTGATGCGCGAACGCCGATAGCCGCACCATCTTGCCGCTGCCCGAACGCACCAGGATGTCGTCGATGGATCGTGGCGTGGCGGTCTGTCCGGGGATCGCGTTGACCACCACTTTGTACTGGTTGAGATCGGCGTAGATGTTGCTTATCTGGCGTTGGCCGAACGAATCGTAGATCGCCGAATCGATGTTGCCGACATTGACCTGCAAGCGCGCCGCCTTGTCGCGGTCGATGACGACGTTCTGCTGCAGGCCGGCATCGTCCAGGTCGCTTCCCACATCACGCAGCTTGGGGTTCTTCCTCAGCTCATCGACCAGCTTCGGCAACCAGAACTGCAGCTTGGCGGTATCGTCGCCGCGCAACGACATCTGGTATTGCGCGCCCTGGCTGGTGCCGCCACCGCCGAAGCTGGGCAGGTCCTGGATGGCACGCAAGCGCACGTTGAGATCGGGATATTGCGCGGCTTTCTTGCTCAGCCGCGTCAACGCGGTAAACGTATCGTCCGTGCGGCCCTGCGCATGCGTCTTGAGCTGGATGTCGAACGTGCCGGACGTACCGGTGCGCGTGCTGCCCAGGCGCGAACCCACGACGGCCACGTCGTGGTCGCGCAGCAGCATGTCGATCAGGCGCTGCTGGCGCGCCACCGCATCCTGGAAGGAAACGGTGGCGCCGGAGGTGGCGCGGCCGCGGATCAGGCCGGTGTCCTGCATCGGGAACAGGCTGCTCTTGATCTGGCCGGACATCACGATCATCACCGCCAGGCCGATCAGGACCAGTGGCGTCAGCGACAACAGCAGGGCATGGCGCAGGGAAAAATCCAGCGCGTTCTCGTACAGCTTGAGCATGCGCTCGTGCATGCGGTCGATCACCCGGCCGAACCTGGAACTCGCCTGGGCATCGCGATGGCCCTGCAGAAACAGTCCGCACAGCGATGGCGTAAGCGTGAGCGACACCAAGGCCGAGACGACGATCGCGCCCACCAGCGTCAGCGTGAATTCCTTGAAGAACATGCCGGTGATGCCAGGCATGAACAGCAATGGGATGAAGACGGCCACCAGCGAGGCGGTGATCGAGACGATGGTGAAGCCGATTTCGCGCGCACCGGTCAACGCCGCTTCCATGCGCGTCATGCCCTGGTCGATATGGCGGATGACGTTTTCGATCACCACGATGGCATCGTCCACCACGAAGCCGATCGCGATCACGCCTGCGAGCAAGGTGAGATTGTTCAGCGTGAAACCCATCGCGTACATGACCACGGCGGCGCCGGCCAGCGACAGCGGCACGGCCACGGCAGCGATCAGCGTGGGCGCCAGCCGGCGCAGGAACAGCGCCATCACCAGCACCACCATCGCCAGGCTGATCAGCAACGTAGCCTGCACTTCGTGCAGCGAGGCTCGAATGGTGGGCGTGCCATCGAAATAGGGCACGAGTTTGGTGCCGGGTTGCAGATAGCTGCCCAGCAGCGGTACTTCCGCTTTGACGCGATCGGTCACGTCGATGATGTTGGCTTCCGATTGCCGATACACGTACATCAGGATTGCCGGCTTGCCCTGGAACCAGGCGGCCTGGTATGCGTCCTGCTGGCCATCGTAGACGCGTGCCACATCCTTGAGCCGTACTTGCGCGCCCTTGCCATTGTTGGAAATCACCAGGTTCGCGAAATCCGCTGCCGTGTGCAGTGCATCGTCGGCTTCCACCGCCATGGTGGTGTTGCCGTCAGAGAGGAATCCCTTCGGCTGCAGCACGTTGGCGGCCGTCAATGCATTGCGCAGCTGATCGGGCGACAGCCCCATCGCGTTGAGTGCGCGCAGGTTGACGTCGATGCGCACGGCCGGCGTGGCGGCGCCGAGGATGTCCACTTCCGACACGCCAGGCAGCTGGCGCAGGCGCTGGGCCAGCAGCGAATCGGCGACGTCGTAGAGATCGCGCGCGGATTGCGTTTCGGAGGTCAGCGCAAAGGCGATGATCGGGTCGTCGTTCGGATTCGCCTTCTCGTAGCTCGGCGGCGCATTGAGGCCTGAGGGCAAGTCCGCCTGCGCGGCATTGATCGCCGCCTGCACGTCGCGCGCTTCGTCATCAATGCTGCGGCTGCCATCGAAGATCAGGAACACGAGCGTGCTTCCAAGCGAGCTCACCGAACGCATGGTGTCGATGCCGGGCACTTGGCCCAGATGGCGCTCCAGGGGGGCGGCGACGGTGGCAGCCATGTTTTCCGCGCTCGCACCGGCCTGGTTGGCAAATACGAAGATCACCGGAAATTGCATGTTCGGCAACGCGGCGACGCCGAGCAGCGAATAGCAGATGGCGCCGATCACGAACACGCCCATCGCCAGCAGGGAGGTGCCGATGGGGCGGCGGATGAAGGGAGCGGAAATGTTCATGCTGGAAACAACGTGCAGCGAGCGGATTGGTTGAGGCCACCTTTACTCCCTCTCCCCCATCCCTGGTCAATAACGGGGGAAAGGATTGGAGTGAGGGGCTGGGCTGGCGGGAAACTTGATCGATGCAGGCAGGTTTTGCTTTTTGAATCCCGCACGGCGTCAGCCATTCCGCGGGATTCGCCCCTCATCCCAGCCCTCTCCCCCGTTATTGACCAGGGATGGGGAAGAGGGAGCTAATGCAAAGAGCGTACGAACTACACCGCATCGCGCGCCGCATGCCGCAGCGCCCGCCGCTCGCGGCGCGCCTGCAGCCACTCCGAGAATCGTTCCATATACAGATAGATCACCGGCGTGGTGTACAGCGTCACCAGCTGCGACAACAGCAAGCCGCCGACGATCGACACGCCCAGCGGACGACGTAGCTCGGCGCCGATGCCGCTGCCCAGCGCCAGCGGCAGCGCACCGAGCATGGCCGCGGCGGTGGTCATCATGATCGGGCGGAAGCGCAGCAGGCAGGCGCGGTGAATGGCTTCGCGCGGCTTCATGCCGGTGCGCTGCGCCTCGATGGCGAAGTCGATCATCATGATCGCGTTCTTCTTCACGATACCGATCAGCAGCACGATGCCCACGATGCCATCCACCGACAGGCTCATGTTGCACAGGATCAACGCCAGCAGCGCGCCCACGCCGGCCGGCGGCAGGGTGGAGATGATGGTGATCGGATGGATGTAGCTCTCATACAGCACGCCGAGCACGATGTAGATCACGATGATCGAGGCGAGCAGCAACAGCGCTTCGTTGCCGAGCGATGAGGAGAATTCCGCCGCCTTGCCGATGAACTGCCCGCGAACCTGGGGCGGGATGTTGAGCTGCTTCTCCACGTTGTGGATCGCATCCACCGCTTCGGACAGCGAATAGCCCGGCGCGAGGTTGAACGAGATCGTCACTGCCGGCAGCTGTTGCTGGTGGCTGATCACCAGCGGCGCGGTGGTCACTTGCGCGTTCACCAACGAGGCCAGCGGAATGGTGCCGCCGGCGCCGACGATGATGCCGGTATTGGCCGTAGCGATGCCGGTGGTGGTGGAGGAATTGCTCGACGCGGCCTGACCGAAGGTGGTGGCGTTGCTGCCGGTGAGCGCACCGCTGCCGTTGCTCTTCACCGTGAGCTGGTTGAGCAGCGAGGTGCTGGTGCGGAACTGCGGCTCGACTTCCAGCACCACGCGGTATTGGTTCAACTGCGTGAAGATGGTGGAGATCTGGCGCTGGCCGAACGAGTCGTACAGCGTGTCGTCGATGGTCTGCACCGGCACGCCCAAGGTGCTCGCCTTGTCGCGATCGATGGAGAGCTTGAGCGCGGTGCCCTGGTCGGCCAGGTTGTTGTCCACGTCCGCCAGTTCCGGCAGCTGGCGCAGCGCCTGCGTCATCTGCGTGGCGTATTGCGACAGTTCCTGCGCACTCACGTCGGACATCGAGTACTGGTACTCGGTAGCCGCCACGCGCGTGTCCAGCGTCACGTCCTGCACCGGCTTGAGGTACAGCGCCACGCCCGGAATATCGGCGGCATCGTTCTGCAAGCTCCGCACGACGTCATCCAGGCTGGCGCGCTTGCTGCGATCCTTCAGCACGATGCTGAGCTGGCCCTGGTTGATCGTGGGATTGATCGAGCCCGCGCCGATGAAGGCCGCCACGCCCGCGACGTTGGGATTTTTCTGCAGCGCGTCGGCCACCGCCTTGGTGCGCTGTTCCATCTGCGGGAAGGCGACGTTCTGGTCGGCTTGCACCACGCCGGTGATCATGCCGGTGTCTTGCTCGGGCAACAGGCCCTTGGGAATCACGATGTAGAGGAAGACGGTCACCGCCACCGCGACCACGGCTACCAGCATCGTCATGCGCTGGTGATCGAGCACCCAATCCAGCGTGCCCTCATACACGCCCACCGTGCGCGCCCACACCGTGCGCTTGCCGGCCGCGAGATGGCGCTCGTGCGCATCCTCGCCTTCCGGCAACGCATCGGGCTTCAGCAGGTAGGCGCACATCATCGGCGTCAGCGTCAGCGACACCAGCATGGAGATCACCACGGCGGTGGCGAGCACCCAGGCGAATTCATGGAACAGGCGGCCGGTGACGCCGGGCATCAGCAGCAGCGGCAGGAACACGGCGATCAGCGATACGGTCAGCGACAGCACGGTGAAGCCGATTTCCTTCGCGCCGACTTCCGCCGCCTCCTTGCCGTCCTTGCCTTGCTCGATGTAGCGCACGATGTTCTCGATCATCACGATCGCATCGTCCACCACGAAGCCGGTGGCCACGGTCAGCGCCATCAGCGAGAGGTTGTCCAGCGACATGCCTGCGAAGGACATCACGCCGAAGGTGCCCAGCAGCGACAGCGGCACCGCCACCGAGGGAATCACCGTCGCCCACAGGCGGCGCAGGAACACGAAGATCACGCCCACCACCAGGAAGATGGTGAGCACGAGCGTGAACTGCACGTCTTCCACCGACGCGCGGATGGTGATGGTGCGGTCGGCAAATACATCCAGGTGCACGTCCGCCGGCAACACGCTGCGCAGCTGCGGCAGAATGTCGCGGATGTGCTGCACGGTCTGCACGATGTTCGCGCCCGGCTGGCGGCGGATATCCAGCAGCACCGCCGGCTTGCCATTGGCCCACGCGGCAAGCTGGTCGTTCTCCACGCCATCGACCACCTTCGCCACGTCGGACAGGCGTACCGGCGCGTTGTTGGTGCTGTTGTAGGAAATGATGGTGTCTTTGTATTGGGCGGCCGTTTCCAGCTGGTCGTTGGTGGAAATGGTGTACGACTGCGTGGTGCCGTTGAGCGTGCCCTTGGGCGCGTTGACGTTGGCCTGGGTCAACGCACTGCGCACGTCTTCCATGGTGAGGCCCAGGTTGGCCAATTGCGCCGGATTTACCTGGATGCGCACCGCCGGACGCACGTTGCCGGCGATCGACACCAGGCCCACGCCCTGCACCTGCGACAGCTTCTGCGCCAGGATCGAATCGGCCAGGTCGTTGACATAGCGCAGCTGGCGGCTGTCGGAGGTGAGCATCAACGTCATGATCGGCGCATCCGCTGGATTCACGCGGTTGTACACCGGCGGATATGGCAGCGTGCTCGGCAGCGTGCCGCGCGCCTGGTTGAGTGCTGCCTGCACGTCCTGCGCGGCAATGTCGATGTCGCGGTCCATGTTGAACTGCAACACGATGGTGGACAGGCCCGCGGACGAATCGGACGTCATCATGTCCAGGCCGGAGATCTGGCCGAGCTGTCGCTCCAGCGGCGTGGTCACCAGCGAAGCCATGGTGGAAGCGCTGGCGCCCGGATACGTCGTCGTAACCACCAGGCTGGGCGCTTCGATTTCCGGCAGCGCGGAAACGGGCAGCTCGCGATAGCCGAGCACGCCGAGCAGCATCACCGCCACCATCAGCAGCGAGGTGGCGATGGGGCGGCGGATGAAGAGGGTCGAGAATCCCATAGTCGTCGGACTATCCGTGGTCAGAGCATCGATGAAGCCCCTCTCCCTCCGGGAGAGGAGTTTGGGGTGAGGGTGCGCGTGGAAACCGATGAAACGATCCCGCGCCAGACATGCCAGGCCGCATTGTCCGTACCCTCACCCGCGGCCCTCTCCGACGAGGAGAGGGGAAGGAATGGCGCTCGGTTTGGTCAGCCCGTGTTGCCACGGCGCTTACCACCTTGCTTGTCTTTCTTTCCATCCGGGGTGACTTGCACCGGCGGCACTTCGCCCGGCTTCAGCGCCTTCACCTTGCTGCCGGGCTTGAGGCGGAACTGGCCTTCGGTCACCACCTGGTCGCCGTCGGCAAGACCGCTGCTGATCATCACGTGGCTATCGCCGACTTCACCTGCCACATGCACCGACTGCATCGCCACCGTTTGATCCGGCTGCAGCTTGTAGACGAAATCGCCATCCGGGCCACGCTGCACGGCCTGCGCCGGAATCACCAGCCCGCCCTGCACGGTGCGCACGCGCAGCCGCACATTGACGAACTGGCCCGGCCACAGCGTGCTGTTGGGATTGTTGAACACTGCGCGCAGCTTGAAGGTACCCGTGCTGGTGTCGATCTGATTGTCCACCACCTGCAGCGTGCCGGTGGTATCGAGCGGATGCGCATCGGCGCGATCCAGCGCGATCACTTCCAGCTTGTTGGCGCCGTTCTGGAACGAATCACGCACGGCCTCCAGATTCTGCTCGGGCAGATTGAAAAGAATGTAGATCGGCTGGATCTGCGTGAGCGTGACGATGTTGGTGGTGGTGCTCACCACATTGCCCGGATCGACCTGGCGGATGCCCGCCACGCCATCGATGGGCGAAATGATCTTGGTGAAATCCAGCTGCACCTTGGCCGAGCGCACCGCCGCTTCGTCGGCGACCACGGTCGCCTTCAGTTGCGCGACATTGTTGCGATAGGTGTCGATGTTCAACGCCGCCACATAACCGTTGGCGACCAGCTTCTGGTTGCGGTCCAGCGTGCTGATGGCGGTGGCGAGCGAGGCTTCGTCCTGCTTCTGCTTGGCCACGGCCTGGTCGTATTCGGCCTGGTAGGTGCGCGGATCGATCTCGGCGATCACCTCGCCCTTCTTCACCGCCTGGCCTTCGTTGAAATTGATCTTCACCAGTTGCTGGCCGCTGACCTGCGGATTGACGGTCACCGTATTGAGCGCCGTCACCGTACCGAGCGCGGTGAGATAGACCGGCACGTTCTGCTTGACCGTGGGCTCCACCGTCACCGGCACCGGCGCGTTGTCCTGGCCATTGGCGCCCGGCGGACCGCCATCTTTTGCCGATTGCCTGTGATGATTGCCGGCCGCGGGCTCCGCCCCTGGTTTATGCAGCAAGCGGAAGGCGACTCCCCCCACCACCAGCACGGCGACCACGATCAACGCGATCTTCCAAAAACGCGACATGTAAAACTCCTGGATTGAACGGCGGAACCACCCGTCTCCGCCCGGTGCGAACGATGCACACTTACCCTATGTGTTGCGAACAAGCATAGGAGCTGCCTGACGAGCTTGGACAATGCCAGTTGACACAGGTGCCTTATGACCGATGGCATGGTCCATAAGGCAAAGCCTATCAACGGGTTTTGACCGTATGCCTGCAGGCATGGCCCACGCACTCTACTAAAGTCCTCGGACAAATCGCCGCGGCATGATGGCGGCAATCCGGTCTGATGCTATCTCAACTTGTTGCGAGCTTCGTCTATACTCCGGCACTGTTGTCCGCAGCGACCGGTTTGATCCGGCGCCCCGCGGCATGGTCGCCAGGGGCGCCAAGGTACGTCACGGGGGAAAACGTGGCGGCTTTTCCAGATTAATCATTAGATGACTGGAGTACTTGCGTGAGCGGTTCCATGAGCAAATCCGACCAGAGTTTCCTGCGTCAGTTCTCGCTGCTTATCGCCGGCCTCGGCGTGCTGACCCTGGTCCTGATCTTCACCGCATGGACGATCTACGAGCACGAGCCGAAGGAAACCGATCCCAACGCCGCGCAACAGCTGTCCGCCAGCCTCGCCCCCAATGGCGCGGTCTACGCGGGCAATACCGGCCGCGCCGCGATGCTTGCCGCGCAGGAAGCCGCCGCCAAGGCCGCTGCCGCGCAAGTGGCCTACGGCGGCACCACCGACGGCAAGACCATCTACGACAACCTTTGCCATAGCTGCCATACCGCCGGCGTAGCCGGTGCGCCGGTGCTCGGCAACAAGTCGATGTGGGCGCCGCGCATCGCCGAAGGCCTGGATACGCTGGTCAAGCACGCCATCGACGGCTACCACGGCCCGGACGGCAACACCATGCCGGCCAAGGGCGGCAACCCCGCGCTGACCGATGCGCAGGTGAAGGCCGCGGTGACGTGGATCGTCGACCAGGCGAAATAACTTTCGACCTCGCCATGCCTGCAAGCGCCACCTTCGGGTGGCGCTTTTGTTTGGTTCCCTCCCGAAGAGGGAGGGAAGCGCATGCGAAAACGTCGGACGCTATCATGACGCGCATGACCCAAGCTGCCCCCTCCCCCGATCCGTCCGCCTTCCCGGACGCGCTCACCGAATTCACCCTGCAAGGCCCGGCCGGCCCCCTCGAAGCCATCAGCGACGTCGCCGAGCGTCCGTGCGCGCGCCGCGGCGTGGTGGTGATCTGCCATCCCAACTCCAAGGACGGCGGCACCATGCGCAACAAGGTGGTGACCATGCTGGAACGCAGCCTGCGCGAATGCGGGCTCGACACCTTGCGCTTCAACTTCCGCAGCGCCGGCGCATCGGCGGGCGACTACGACAACGGCCGCGGCGAAAGCGACGATCTTGCTGCCGCCGTGGCGTGGGCGCGCAAGATGCGCCCCGACGATCAACTATGGCTGGCCGGCTTTTCCTTCGGCAGCTACGTCACGTTGCGCAATGCGGTGAAGCTGAAGGCCGATGCGTTGATCAGCATCGCGCCACCGATCGGCCGCTGGTCGCACGAAACACTCGTGCTGCCCACCTGCCCCTGGCTGGTGGTGATGGGCGAAGAAGACGAGATCGTGGAACCGCAAGCGGTGTTCGACTGGATCGACAGTCTCGAGCAGCCACCCGAACTGGTGCGCATGCCGGAGACGGGGCACTTCTTCCACCGCCGCCTGATGGATTTGCGTGGGGCGGTGAAACATTGGATGCAGGATCATCTGCCGCCTGTGCGCGAGTGACGTACCGGCTAACTCAAATACTGGACAATCCGCCATGCCGTCATTCCCGCGAAAGCGGAAATCCATCTTGCCCTGATGCACCATGAGAATGGATTCCCGCTTTCGCGGGAATGACGGCATGGCGGTACCAATCAACGTCTACGCTAGATTGCCGCTTCATGACCCAACTCTCTCCCAGCGCGCGCTACCAGGAAGGCGTCGCCGCCCACCGCTGGAATGCCGATCCCGCGCAGCTCGCGGTGCTGCCGGAATTCGATCGCATGCACGCGGCGCTGTGCGTGCAAGCCAACGGCAACGGCAGCAGCCTGTTCGGCCGTCTGAAATCCTTGCTCGGTGGCGAAGAACGCCAAGCCGTGCCCGGCCTGTACCTGTGGGGCAGCGTCGGCCGCGGCAAGACCTTCCTGATGGATCTGTTCGCCGCGAGCCTGCCGCATGGCGTCGCACTGCGGCGTCACTTCCACCGCTTCATGGGCGAAGTGCATGAGCAGTTGCGTGAACTGGGCGAGCGACAGGATCCACTGGTCGACGTCGCGGCAAACATCGCCCAGCGATGCCGCGTGCTGTGCCTGGATGAATTCCTGGTCAACGACATCGGCGACGCGATGATCCTGGCCAACCTGCTGGAAGCCCTGTTCGCGCGCGGCGTCACGCTGGTGACGACATCCAACACCGCGCCCGGCAACCTCTACCAGGACGGCCTGCAACGCGCGCGCTTCCTGCCGGCGATCGCTTCCATCAAGCAACACTGCCACGTGGTGGAAATGATCTCCTCGCACGACTGGCGCCTGCGTGCCCTCACGCATGCACCGGTGTATCACACGCCGCCGGGCGCCGAGGCCGAGCGCGAACTGTCGCGTATCTTTGCCAGCCAGGCGCAGGGTGACATCGTCGACGGTGGCGAGATCGTGATCAACGACCGCCCGATCCCGGTACGCAAGCGCGCCGGCAATATCCTGTGGTTCGATTTCCCGGCACTCTGCGACGGCCCGCGCGCTGTCGCCGATTACATCGCACTGGCGAAAACCGCGCCGGCCATCATCGTCTCCAACGTGCCGCAATTCACCCTCTACAGCGAAGATCCGGCCAAGCGTTTCGTGCAGCTGGTGGACGAGTTCTACGATCGCCACGTAAAGTTGATTCTTTCGGCTGGTGCACCAATCACCGAGCTGTACGACGGCGAGCGCCTGCGTGCGGAGTTTGGCCGCACCGAATCGCGCTTGATCGAGATGCAGAGCCAGGAGTACCTGGCGCTGGAACATCGGCCGGAATGACCCGGCACTCAACCTGTTTCTTATTCCATGGATGCAATGGCTGAAGCCATGGATGCCCCGCGAACGGGGCATCCGGCCAACTCAGCGCTTACTTAAAACCACGAATCATCTCCTGGCCACTGCTCCTGTCTGTTGATCAGCTGGCTTTTCCCACACCCTGTCGAGACTATCCAGGAGGCTGGGCAGGCTAAGGTTGACATACGCTCCTGGCGCTCCCTGATCTGCGCAACCGTCGCCGAAAGAGACCACGCCGATCTGGTACACGCGGGCACCGATGGCCCGAATGATGGGGCCACCGCTATCGCCCTGGCACGAATCCTTGCCTCGGACCCCAGCGCAGAAGTAAGTACTCATGTCGTGATCTGAATATGAAATCGCGCACTCATCCATGGAGACGATCGGTACGTCGACCTCGCGCAACCTATCCGGATAGTAGGGGAACGATTGACTATCGGTATTTCCCCAACCTATGACCGTTGCCATCTGGCCAGGCCGGTACAAGGCATCTGCCCCCGCCGTGGGCAGCGTGACGGGGACGATGCCCTCCACAGGTGCATCAAGCGTGACCAACGCGAGATCGGAGTCATCGAGCGTACTGGCATCAATGGCACGGATGCCGCGCCGCTGAGAACCGATTCCATCGCTAAGCAACGTTTGCCCAACGGTCACCGATAGCCGGTGCGCGTTTTTGTCATTGACGCCTTCTACGCAGTGCGCAGCCGTAATGACCAATGTGGAACTGAGCAGTGATCCTCCGCATCTATGCTTTCCATCTATCTGGACCGATGCCATGAAGGGGTATTTGCCCCTGGGTACTTCAGTACCGCCGATGATAAGAGGCCCAACCTGGCCATGCCCGTCAGATGCGGCGGATGTGCCAGCTGCGATCAACCCCGCACCAAACCCGAGAATGCCTAGCGCAAGGGCCTGCCCTTTTCTTTTCCTTGAGATACTCATGAAAATGCTCCATTCAGCTCCGTTGTCATCACGACAATCGCGCCATGCGACTGCCCGTTCGCAGGAAGCCCCACCCGTCGAGCACGATGCGGCCTCCGTTTAAACACACCGATTAGAATTTGACCCAGATGGGAATGAGGCTATCCCAGAGTCTTTGATCGCTGAGATTGGCATAGACCCCGGGCGCCCCTTGTCCTGCGCAACGAATGCCCCCGAAGACGGTGCCGATCTGGTACACGCGTCCACCGATGACGCGAATGACGGGGCCGCCGCTGTCACCGTGACACGCCCCCTTGCCTCGCACCCCACCGCAGAAATTCGTGCTGAAATCAAATTCCGGCGCCGCGATGATGCATTCCTCCATCGACAGGATCGGTACATCCACCTCACGCAATCGATCCGGGTGGTATGGAAAACCTTCGCTATCGGTATTTCCCCAGCCGATCACCGTTGCCATCTGGCCGGGCCTGTACAAAGCGTCACTCCCGGGCGTCGGCAATGCGACAGGCGCGATGCCCATCACAGGTCGGTCCAGTACAACAACAGCCAGATCGGAGCCCTCCAACGTACTGACAAAAACCGCACTGATGCCCCGCCGCTGCGAACCGATCCCGTCACTGAGGAGCGTTTGTCCGACAGTGACCGATACGTGAGAAGCCGCCTCATCGTTCGTAATGTCTACGACACAATGCCTGGCAGTAAGAATCGACCTCGTGTCAAGGAGCGAACCGCCGCAAAAATGGTTGCCTTCATCCTGAAGCGAAGCCATGAAGGGATATTTGCCCCTTGGCACTTCGGTACCACCAATAATCAAGGGGACAACCTGGTCGGATTGGATATCGGATCGGGCAGATACATCGAACCCGGTCAATGCTGCGCTCAGCCCAAGAACTCCCATGGCGAGAATCGACTTCTTCTTTCCCGTGAAGATTTTCATAGAGCACCTTTTTCGGTTTACTGCCCCCTGATTCACAACGGCCGCTTTACGTCGACCGCCTTCTTGCAAGAAGACCCGTCCCGGGCCTCCGTCTTGCACGGTGCGACCTCGATAGACAAGCAAGGTCCCACCATTCCAGCCGAATGAAACGCAACACTCCAATCAAACCTCCCACTACGTGGCGTGGAAGTTGGCTTATGAGGACGTACGCATCGGATATCTACGGAGGGATGCCAAGCGCTCGACGCGCAAGGCAGAAAATTCGCAAAAAGGCAGCAGTACCCCAGCCTTGAATCCGCTATTGCAATCACCATTGCATGCTTTGAACTGCCGTACATGGATAGCTCCCAGTGCACTGTTCATTCGGATTTCGCTTGAGCGTACATGCTCACCCCTCGTGCGCCGCAATGACGTTTGAGCTTTTCGTTCCGTCATGCAAGTGATAATCGAAGAGAGCCATTCGCCGACAAAAAAATCGAAAGTGACTACACCGCCTGCTATCCACGAACTTCCGATACATACAAGGCAGATGGCCTTGCTCTCAGACCGTCAAGGTCACATGGATGGACGAGCATACGGAGCAGCACCGTATTCGCATCGTTGCTGCACGCCCGTCCCGTCGCGGACTCGATCCATGTCGACTTCGCGAAACGCGCAGCGTCCATGCTTTTTCGCTCCATCTATCTGCGATATGGTGCCGTACCCATCCAGCCGCCGGCCCCGCCGCCATGCTTACAGCCCTCGTGCTCGCGCTGCTTGCCGGCGCACAGCCGCCCTCGACGGACACCTTCACCACGCGCGTGCAGCGCGCAAAGATGGTGGAAGCCGGCCCCACCGGCCCGGCCTATCAAAAACAATTCTGGGCCAAGACCGGCAACCCGATGACCGACGCACTGAAAGCCTGCCTGGCGAGCAACGCGCCGGCGGACAAGTCGCCCTTTACGCTGGTTGCGGATATTTCGCCCGACGGACATCCGCTGCACGTGGATGTGCGCGCGCCGACAGCCGTCGCGAAATGCCTCGCCGGCCAGTTTTCGGCGTGGACATTTCCCATACCGCCCAAATTGTCCGATTCGGTCGATTACCCGATCGAGATCGATGTAAGTCTGTGAGCGCGCACGAACCAATGGAGACTTGCCCGGCTTCGTGATCGGCGCAGTGCGGGCGCACACCACGCCTTGCGCTACGATCCGCCCAATCTTTCCATGGAGTCGGCGGCATGCGCGCACCCACCGGTTCGGTCGTCGGTCTCTGCTCCGCCTCTGCCACCATGTCGGCGATGGGCATGGCCTTTCTCGGTTATTGGGGCGTCCACGAACCTACGCCCTGGAATGCGCGTGACATCGTGGTGGTGTGCCTGGCCTTCTTCAGTTTCATGGCGTTGGGCGCGACGATCTGGATCGCCACCACGCCGGTGGCCGATGACACCGTCGAACGGATCGCGCCCGCGCGCCGCAGCTTCGCCGCGGGGCTGGTGCTGATGTGGCTGGGGATCGTTGTCGCCATCGTGCCGTAGCGAAAAAATTTTCAACCGGGCCACAGGCCGCATGGCGGTTGGAGTCCGTCTGGTTATCCACCGGCTTATCCACAAATTATTGGGTTGACCGGCAACGGCGACCCCGATATGTTGTGCTCCGTCGGTTGCCGCTTCGAACGATTTCGAGGTGGCTCGGGAATCCGGTGCAAGTCCGGAACTGCCCCGCAGCGGTAGGCGGAGACCAAAGCCCAGTCGCACTGGCCTGCAGGGCTGGGAAGCGGGGCGAGTAGGCGGATCGCGAGATCCACATCCGCAAGTCCGAAGACCTGCCGACACGGTCTGGCCGGAGCGCCATGCCGCTGGTGACGGCCTCCGTGGGAGAGGTGTGTCGCGCGACGCGGATGTCATTGCCTGTGTCGAGCGAGCACGACCGCGGTACCGCCACCTCAGCCCTGCGCGCGGGAGCAGGCGGTTGAGTCCAAGGAATCTGTCCGCACGAACCGGCTCTCGCCGGCCGGACCGATTCCGCAGCCCGGAGCGTCCGACATGCAACCTATCGATACCGAATCGCGCGAGCGCACTGCCGACCGCGCCGAACCTGCCGTTTTCTCCGCCGATGCCCACGCGCCGGCCACTGCCATTGCTGGAACGATGTCCGCTACCGCCGAAGCACCTTTCACCCTGACTCCTCCGCACAACCCGGGCCAGATGCGCGTCACCAAGCGCAGCGGCCGGCAGGAAGTGGTCGACGTCAACAAGATCGTCCGCGCGGTCACGCGCAGCGCCGAAGGCTTGCATGCGGTCGATCCGCTGCGCGTGGCGCTGAAGACCATCGGCGGCTTGTATGACGGCGCCACCACGCAGGAACTGGATCAGCTTTCCATCCGTACCGCCGCCGCGCTCACCGCCGAGGAACCGGAATACGGCCAGCTCGCCGCGCGCCTGCTCAGCGCCTTTATCGACAAGGAAGTGAGCGGGCAGGAAATCCAGAGCTTTTCGCAATCCGTCGCACGCGGTGCCGAACTGGGCATCGTCAATGCGCGGCTGCGTGATTTCGTGACCGAAAACGCACGCAAGCTCAACGATGCGATCGATCCGCTGGCCTCGCGCCGCTTCGAATACTTCGGCCTGCGCACGGTGTACGACCGCTACTTGTTGCGCCATCCGCAACTGCGCAAAGTGGTGGAGACGCCGCAGTATTTCTTCATGCGCATCGCCTGCGCACTCGGCGGCAACGAGATTGGCGAAACGCTGGAGCTGTACCGCCTGCTTTCGTCGCTGGAATACATCGCCAGCTCGCCGACATTGTTCAATGCCGGCACGGCGCACGAGCAGCTCAGCTCCTGCTTCCTGCTCGACTCGCCGCTGGATTCGCTGGAATCGATCTACGAGAAGTACGGCGACGTCGCCAAGCTCAGCAAATTCGCCGGCGGCATCGGCCTGGCCTATTCGCGCGTACGTTCGCGCGGTTCGCTGATCAAGGGCACCAACGGCCATTCCAACGGTCTGGTGCCATGGCTGAAAACGCTGGATGCCTCGGTCGCCGCGGTGAACCAGGGCGGCAAGCGCAAAGGCGCGGCCTGCGTGTACCTGGAACCGTGGCACGCCGATATCGAGGAATTCCTCGAACTGCGCGACAACACCGGCGACGAAGCGCGCCGCACGCACAACCTCAATCTCGCCAACTGGATTCCCGACGAATTCATGCGCCGCGTCGAACACGACGGCAACTGGTCGCTGTTCGATCCAAAGATCGTGCCGCATTTCGTCGACAGCTGGGGCGAAACCTTCGAGCGCGCCTATCACAAGGCCGAAGCCGAAGGTCTGGCGGTAAAGACGGTGAAGGCACGCGAACTTTATGCACGCATGCTGCGCACGCTGGCGCAGACCGGCAACGGCTGGATGACCTTCAAGGATCGCAGCAACGCCACCAGCAACCAGACGGCCAAAGCGGAAAACGTCATCCATCTGTCGAATCTGTGCACCGAGATCCTGGAAGTCACCAGCGCCGGCGAAACGGCGGTGTGCAACCTGGGCTCGATCAATCTGTCCCGCCATGTAGTCGATGGCTCGTTCGACTTCGCCAAGCTTGCTGCCACGGTGCGCACGGCGGTGCGCCAGCTGGATCGCGTGATCGACCTGAACTTCTACCCCATCGACACCGCCGCCACCGCCAACCGCAAGTGGCGCCCGGTTGGCCTGGGCGTGATGGGCCTGCAGGACGTGTTCTTCAAGCTGCGCTTGGCCGTAGATTCGGCCGAAGCGCTGGAACTGTCCACGCGCATCGCCGAAGAGATCTACTACAACGCATTGGCGCAATCGAACGCGCTGGCCGAACAACACGGCGCGCATCCCGGCTTTGCGGAAACCCGCGCGGCGAATGGCGAACTGCAGTTCGATTATTGGCCCCATGCCAAGGTGCACGACGTGGCGCGCTGGGATGCGCTGCGCGAAGCGATCAAGGCCAAGGGCCTGCGCAACTCGCTGCTGATCGCGATCGCACCGACGGCGACCATCGCCTCCATCGCCGGCTGCTACGAATGCATCGAGCCGCAGGTCAGCAACCTGTTCAAGCGCGAAACGCTGTCGGGCGACTTCCTGGTGGTGAATCGCTACCTGGTGGACGAGCTGAAGTCGCTGGGTTTGTGGACGGCGGAAATCCGCGACGCGATCAAGCTGGCGGAGGGTTCGATCCAGGGCATCACGGCGATCCCGGAGCGTCTGCGCTCGATCTACCGCACGGTGTGGGAACTGCCGCAGAAAGCGCTGATCGACCTGGCCGCTGCGCGTGGTGCATATATCGACCAGAGCCAATCGCTGAACTTGTTCATGGAGAACCCGAATATCGGGCAGTTGAGTTCCATGTACATGTATGCGTGGAAGGCGGGGGTGAAAACCACTTATTACCTGCGCTCGCGGCCAGCCACCAAGATCGCCAAGACCACGGTAACGGCAACAACGGTTGCGGCGCCTGCGCCCGACGCACAGGAAGTGGCGACGGCGGCAGTGTTCTGCTCGCTGGAAAATCCGGAATATTGCGAGGCTTGCCAGTAACCTCAGGCCCGTCACCCCGGCGAAAGCCGGGGCCTAGCGACTTTGGTTTTGGATTTCTCGAGCGAAAGACACCAGGCCCCGGCTTTCGCCGGGGTGACGGGTTCAAAACAAGGTTTTGTATAGGTCATTCCAATACGGATTCGTGTTCTCGATGAGCTCTAACTTCCATCGACGATGCCATTTCTTAAGTAGCTTTTCGCGGGCAATAGCCGAGTCCATGGAATCGTGCGCTTCGTACCAAACGAGATGGTGAACGCCATGACGCTTCGTAAAACCGGAAACAAGATCCAAGCGATGCTGCGAAACGCGCTGAATCAGATCAGACGTCACACCAACATACAGGACACCATTTCGCTTGTTGGCAAGCATATAAACACAGGGCTGTCGCGATCTCATGCCGCTATCTTCATCAAGATAAAAGCGGCTGGAAGTCCGCCGGCAACTCTCAAATCCGTCATCCTGGCGAACGCCGGGAGCCAGTGACTTCCTTACACCCATGCCAAGAATGAAACCCTACCGCAACCGCAGCCGCCGCTCCGGCGTCAGCGCCTATACGATCGGCAAGGGCTTCATCCTGGTGCACTTCGTACGTGATGGCACCTACGAATACACCGACGCCAAACCCGGCCGCATGCACGTACGCAACATGCAGACGCTGGCCGAAGCCGGCGTCGGCCTGTCCACCTACATCAGCCGTTTCGTGCGCGGCAAGTACGCGCGCAAACTCGACTAAGCCTGAAGGAACATCCATGTCCGAGCACATCCTCGATCCCGGTTTCGAACTCACGCTGCGCCCGATGCGCTACCCGGAGTTCTACGAGATGTACCGCAACGCGATCAAGAACACCTGGACGGTGGAGGAAGTGGATTTCTCGCTCGACGTCACCGATCTCAAGTCGAAGATGACCGATGCAGATCGCCACCTGATCCATCGCCTGGTTGCCTTCTTCGCCACCGGCGACACCATCGTGGCGAACAACCTGGTGTTGAACCTGTACCAGCACATCAATGCGCCGGAAGCGCGCATGTATCTGTCGCGCCAGTTGTTCGAGGAAGCGCTGCATGTGCAGTTCTACCTTACGCTGCTCGACACCTATATTCCCGATCCGAACGAGCGCAACAAGGCGTTTGCGGCGATCGAGAACATTCCGTCGATCCAGCAGAAAGGCGCGTTCTGCTTCAAGTGGATCGATTCCATCCAGAACCTGCAAAAGCTGGAAACGCGCGAGCAACGCCGGCAGTTTTTGCTCAACCTGATCTGCTTTGCGGCGTGCATCGAAGGATTGTTCTTCTTCGCTGCGTTCGCCTACGTGTACTTCCTGCGCTCGCGCGGGCTGTTGCATGGTCTTGCTTCGGGCACCAACTGGGTATTCCGTGACGAATCCGGCCATATGGGCTTTGCGTTCGCCGTGGTGCGTACCGTGCGTGCACAAGAGCCAGAGCTGTTTGACGAAGACATGCGTGCACAGGTGGAAGCGATGCTGGAAGAAGCGATCGCCTGCGAAACGCAATTTGCCGAGGACGTGCTTTCCGGCGGCGTGGCGGGTCTCTCGGTGAAGGACATGCGTCAATACCTGCAATACTGCGCCGACCAGCGCCTGGCCCAGCTCGATCTGCCGAAGAAGTACGGCGCGAAGAATCCGTTCGACTTCATGGATCTGCAGGACGTGCAGGAAGTCACCAACTTCTTTGAGCGCCGCGTGTCGGCCTATCAAGTCGGCGTGGAGGGTGACGTCGCCTTCGACATGGCGTTCTGACGCATAATCGGCGGCTATGGATTCGTCGCACATCATTCTTACCGACGCCCCCACTGCCGATGAGCTAGGGGCGATTCGTCGCCCACTCGATCGGTTCAACTTCGAGGCCTGCGGCATCGCCGACCAGCGTCCGCTGGCGCTATTGGTGCGCGATCCCGCTTCTCATGAAGTAGTCGGCGGTCTCAACGGCCGCACTACGCGCGGCATATTGTTTGTCGATGTATTTTTCTTGCCCGAATCCATGCGCGGCGCCGGCCTAGGTAGCAAGCTGCTGCGTATGGCCGAAGAGGAGGGCTCCCGTCGCGGCTGTTTTACCGGCATCTTGTATACGAATAGTTTTCAGGCGCCCGAGTTTTATATGAAGCAGGGTTGGCGCGAGTTCGGCAGGTTTCCAAGTATTCCCTCGGGCACCAGCCGCATCTTTTTCTGCAAGGAGCTTGTTCCAGCATGAGGACGCCGCTTGTCGTCGTTACCGATGCACCCGAGGCTGAGGACCTGTCCGTAATCTCTGAGGGGCTCGATCAATTCAACATCGATACGAGCGGCATTGCAGATCGGCGCCCGCTGGCGGTATTGATCAAGGATCCGCATACAAACAAGACGATCGGCGGGGTCACAGGCCGCACTTCGCTCGGTTTGCTGTTCCTCGATGTGTTCTTTCTTCCTCAAGCACTACGTGGCTCGGGCCTAGGCAGCCGAATCCTGCAGTTGGCCGAGGAAGAAGGAAAGCGCCGCGGCTGCCGCGCGGCAGTCCTCTACACCATCAGCTTCCAGGCGCCGGACTTCTACAAGAAACATGGCTGGCGCGAATTCGGCGCCATTCCGTGTGATCCGCCCGGCACGGCTCGCATCTTCTTCTGCAAAGAGCTGGCTTGAACCGCGTTATTCATTCGTCGCCCCGGCGAAGGCCGGGGCTAGTGACTTTGACGAACTGCAAGTCGTTGGGTGATTCGCTTCGCCCACCCCTTCCGGGCCGTCCATGGGAACGTTTTCCGCGCTGCGCGCTCCGTCCGGCCTTCGCCGAGACGACGATGCATTTAGTCGCGTACAAGACGCTTCTCAAACCGCCACTCTTCCAAATCAAACGGCCCATTGCTGGTTTCGACCGGGATAACAAACCGGCCCACATTGCGCTAGCCGCTCTTCTCATAAAACCGAGCGGCCCGATGGTTCCCAATGGCGCAGCCCAGCCATGCCCTCTCGAAGCCTTTGGCAGCAAGCCGCGCTTCGCCATCCACCATCAAGGCGGCGGCGACACCGGAACCACGCGCATCGACGGAAACGAACAGCTGGTAAAGCTCATCCTCTTTCAGCATGCAGAAGCCGAGTGGTGCGCCAGCCGGGCCGATCACCCGCACCTCGGCCAGCCCGCCTAGCAGACGTTGTTCAAAACTTTCACGCGTGCGCAGTCGCACCAACTCCACTGGCAGGATGGCTGCGTGCGCATCCTGCCAACCATCGAACCAGAGTTGCGCCAAAGCGCCCGCTTCTTCCACTGCGGCGTTTCTTACATGCATGCGTAGGAAGCCCTTCCTTATGCGCGCCTCTTCCCGCAGGAAAGAGGGCGCGCCAGTAAGATCATGTCCAGCTGTTGTCGTCGTCGAAACTGCCGCCATCGAAATTCGCATCATCGAAATCATTGTTGGACGCGAAATCCTGATCGCCACCGCTCGGCAAGTTGTTGTTGCCGTTATCGTAGAAATTGTTTTCGGTGACGTTCTCGATCACTTCCGGCTGGCCACCACCGAAACCGCCACCGAAGAAACCGCCGCCACGGTGGCCGCCCAGCAGGCTTTCGATGCCGTCGAACAGGAACATGCCGCCGGCGACGCCGGCCGCGGTGGTCGCTGCGTTGGCAAAGAAGCTCGAACCGCCGCCCTGTTGCGGCGCGGCCGGCGCACTGCCGCCGAACAAACGCTCGCGCCAGCTTGGTGCAGCAGCCGGAGCGGCCTGCTGTTGCGGTGGAAACGGTGGTGGGTTGTTACCCCATGCGGACTGCGGTTGGCCTCCAAGGAAGCTGCCCCCTTGTTGTTGCCCGGCCAATTGCGCCTGCAATTGCGCAATCTGGGCTTTCGCCGCGTCCAGCGCATGCTGTTGCAGCAGGCAGCGTTGCACCAGCAGATAGGCCGCGTCGGGCTGGCTGGCCAGGCGCTGGTGGATCAGCGCATCGGCCTGCGCATCCTTGTTCACGCCGTTGACGGCGGCCAGGCGCTGGAGGAAATCGTCGAGGAGGAGTTGTTCCTGGGGAGTCATGAGGTCACCGGGTAGCTGGCCGGCACGATGCCGGCAGGAGTGGAAGTATGCGCGGGATGCATGACCTCAAGGGTGCCGTTGGTACTCCCTCTCTGCGCCGATTCACGTGCGCCTTAACCAAACGGCTATTGACTACAGATGTAGTCAAGGAGTAGCGTGACTACACCTGTAGTCATCGATGCCAACGCCATGCGCAAACCATCCATCGGGGACCAGGAGCTGGCGCTCCTGCATTACCTGGCCGAACACGAACCCGCCACCGTGGGCGAAGTCGCCGCCGCCTTCGGCGAAGCGCGCGAGCTGGCGCGCTCCACCGTGCTGACCATGATGGAACGCCTGCGCAGCAAGGGCTACTTGAAGCGCCGCCACGTCGAGGGTGTGTATCGCTACAGCACGGCCACCGGGCCGAACGAGGCGTTGAACAACGCGGTAGGGCAGTTCGTGGAGAAGACCCTGTCCGGTTCGCTTTCGCCGTTCGTCGCGTGGATGTCGCAGAAGGCAGACGTCAGCGACAACGAGCTGGCCGAACTGGAAGCTCTGGTGGCGAAGCTGCAATCACAACGCAAGGAAAGCTGACATGGATACGCTACGTACGCTCGCCGATGCCCTGCTGCCGCGTCTTGCATGGACCAGCGCGCAAGCCGTTCTGCTGATCGCAGTGTTGTGGCTGATCATGCGCTACATGCCGCGTCTTTCGGCGGCCGTGCGCTGCATGCTGTGGTGGCTGGTGGGTGCGCAACTGCTGCTGGGCATGGCGCTCAACACGCCGGTGCAATTGCACTGGTTGAAGCCGGTCGCACAAATGGCTTTCATCGCGCCGCACGAAGTCATCGTGCACGCCAATGCCGAGACGACCGCGGCGATGGCAGCAGCGCAAGCCACGGCCCTCGCAGCGCCGGCAAATCATGGGATGTGGTCATGGCCGGAAGCGGCATTGCTGCTGTGGCTGTCGATCATCCTGCTGCAGGCGATCTTCGCGGTACGGCACTGGCTGGAAGCGCGGGCCCTGGTGCGTGAGGCGCGCACACCCGCCAGCGCCGCCTTGTCAGCGCTATGCACGCAGCAAGCCAGGGCGCTGGGCATGCGCCGCATACCAGCCTTGCGCATCTCCGATGCGATCGTGTCTCCACAGGTCAGCGGCCTATGGCGCCCCGTCGTGCTGCTGCCATCCGAGCAGACCTTGTCGCAAGACGAACTGGCGATGGCGATCGCGCACGAACTGGCGCACATCCATCGCGGCGACCTGTGGCTGTGCTGGATTCCCGCGCTGGCGCAGCGCTTGTTCTTCTTTCATCCGCTGACGAGCTGGGCGATGCGCGAATACGCGATCCACCGCGAAGCCGCATGCGATGCACAGGTATTGCAGCGCCACGACGCCACGCCACAGCACTACGGCCATCTGCTGGTTCGCCTGGGTGTGGTCGATCCCGTGCATTCCAGCCTTGCCGGTGCGTCCTCCACGTTCCTTCATTTGAAGAGGCGACTGATCATGTTGCAACAGAGCCAGGCCAAGCCGCGCAAGCACGGTTGGTTGCTGGTAGCGGCGATGGCGTTGATCGGCGTACTTCCTTATCGCGTCACCACGGCGCGTGCGGAACAGGCAAGTACCGCTGCGCAGACACCGTCCGCCACTGGCGCCTACGCGATACCGCCACCACCGCCTGCACCCGCCATACCGCCCCTGCCGCCAGCACCGCCTTCAACGACCGTGCCGCCCCCACCGCTTCCACCGCCTGCACCTGACTTCAACGCCGCCCACGTGGAGATCGACACCAAGGCGCATGCGGATCATGGCTTTGTCTTGCTGGATGGAGATACCGTCATAGTTCAAGGCAGCGATGCGGATCTTGCACGAGCGCAACGCCTGGACCATGGCAATGCACCGCTACTGTGGCTGCGGCAGAACAACAAGTCTTATCTGATCCGCGACACAGATGTGATCCGGCACGCCCAGGATATCTATGCGCAGTCCGCGCAAGTCGCGCAGGCACAGGGTGAACTCGCCGGCAAGCAGGGCGAGCTTGCCGGACAACAAGCCGGACTGGCGGCACGCCATGCTGATCTCGCGTCCCGGCAAGCCGACGTGGAAAATCGCCGCGCCGCCCTGATGGAACACGCAGCGCAGCGCGCGACGTCGCAGGACGGCGGCGACAACGAGGCAAGCCTTGAAGGAGAACTGCGGGGCCTTGACCGGGAGCTGGCCGACATCCAACGCGAAAACAAAGCCATCGATCAGCAGGCGTCCGCACTGTCCAGGCAGGAGGCCGAGCTTTCGAAGCAGGAAGCAACGATGTCGAAGCAGGAGCAGCAGCATTCACAGGACAGGAATCGACAGCTGGACCGCGTGCTCAGCGATGCCATCGCGAAAGGATTGGCAAAACCCGTCGATCGATGAGAAACCGGTGCGCTTGAGGCGCCCCGGTCGTTTCCGCACGGCACATCCGGATATGCATGCACCGCCCGTCATGTCGGCGGACGGCGCACTGCGTCCTGCATACAGGGAAGCTCACCATGCTCGGCTATTACTGCTTGCTCGCCTTTTACAGTTTCAACCGCAGCAGGATCATCACGGCGCTGATGGTGCTCGCCATCGGCTTGGGGATAGGCGCCAGCATGACCATGATCACCGTGCTGCACGTGATGTCCGGCGACCCGCTGCCTGGACGCAGCGCGCGGCTGTATGTGCCGGTCGTCGATCCGCGCCCCGTCAGCAACACCAAGCCGGACGACACGGCGCTGGATGCCACCCGGACTTGGGTAGATGCGATGTATCTGCTGCACGCCGCACGCGCGGACCGGCAGGCAGCGATGGCCGCCGGCACCTTGCCGGTGCAACCGGCGCAGACGTCACTGCATCCTTTTTTCGAATCTGGGCATTACGTCACCGCCGACTTCTTTCCGATGTTCGGCGCACCCTTTCGTGCCGGCAGCGGCTGGAACGCGCAGGATGATCAAAGCCATGCGCGCGTGGTGGTCCTCAACGCCGACTTGAATCGCAAACTGTTCGGCAACGCGCCCAGCATCGGCCGCAGCGTACGTTTGAAGAACACCGATTTCCGCGTGGTCGGCGTGCTGGATGACTGGCAACCGCAACCCACTTTCTACGCGCAGATCGACAACGCCGCCTTCGGCAGCACCGATCAATTTTTCATACCGCTGCAGACCGCGCAGGAACTCAACTTGCATATCTCCGGCCGCATGTGGTGCTGGGGCAATGGTGGCGATGCGCGCACCAGCGATCATTGCGCCTGGCTGCAATTCTGGGTGGAACTGGACAGCCCAGCCAAGGCGCACGCCTATCTCGATTTCCTCGCCGGCTACTGGCGCGACCAGCACGCGCACGGACGCTTTCCGCATCCGCTCGATGCCAAGTTGTTCAGTTTGATGGATTGGCTGAGCAACCAGCACGTGGTCCCCGGCGATCTGCGTCTGCAACTGTGGCTGGCGCTAGGTTTTCTGGGCGTGTGCATGCTCAACATCGTCGGCTTGCTGCTGGCGAAATTCCTGCGCCGCGGCGGGGAAATCAGCGTACGGCGCGCATTGGGTGCGCGGCGGCGCGACGTGTTCTTGCAGCTGGGCATCGAGGCGGGAGCAGTCGGACTGGCCGGCGGCGCACTGGGCTTAGGTCTCGCCGAGCTGGGTCTGTGGAGCGTACGCCACCGGCCGGATGGCTACGCGCATCTCGCGCAGATGGATCTCAGCATGCTGCTCGGTACCTTCCTGCTGGCGACGGTTGCCGGCGTGTGCGCCGGACTGATACCCGCCTGGCGCGCCTGCAATGTCGCTCCTGCCCTGCAGCTCAAGACACAGTGAGGCATATCATGACGCTACCACCGATCGTCGCCAGCCTTACCCGACACAAGCTCACCGCCTTACTGCTGATGCTGCAGGTCAGTTTCACCTGCGCCATCGTGTGCAACGTCGCCTTCATGATCGTCGATCGCGTGCAGCAACTGCATCAGCCCAGTGGCGTGGCAGAGAATGAACTGGCGTTGATCGACAGCACCGATCTGGATGAAAACGCGCAACCGCTGGTGCGCCATGACGCCGATCTGGCGGCCTTGCGTGCCATCGCGGGCGTGAAATCCGTAGCAGCTGTCGATGCGCTGCCGTTCAACCATCGCGATTGGAGCAACGGCATCGCGCTGGTGCAAGACGGCCCCGCACCCGCCGCGGCCACTGCGTTCAACGGCACGCCTGGTGAACTGGCCACGCTCGGCCTGCACCTGATCGAAGGCCGCGATTTCCTGCCGAACGAATACGTGCCCTTGGGTAGTGCACACGATTGGAACGGTATTGACCAGGTGCCCGTCGTCATCGTCACGCGAGCGTTGGCCGACAAGCTTTTTCCAGGGCAGGATCCACTCGGCAAGGCGATCTATCCGAATGAAAAGCCCGTGCGCATCGTCGGCGTGGTCGATCACCTCCGTCGTCCGCAGGCGCACGGGAGCAGCGACAGCGACTATGCCACCCTGTTTCCACTGCTGCCCGATGCCAATGACGTAACCTACGTCATGCGCACCGCCCCGCAAGATCGCGAGCGCGTGCTGAAACAGGCGACTGAGGCACTCAATCGTCTGCATACCAATCGCATCCTCCGGCGTGCGCAGACGTTCGAGCAATTGCGTGCCGATTTCTTTCATCGCGACCGCACGATGATCGCGCTGCTGATGGCGGCGGCGCTTGGCCTGCTGATCGTCACTGCGCTGGGCATTGCGGGCCTGGCCAGTTTCTGGGTGCAACAGCGCCGGCGTTCCATCGGCATTCGCCGTGCGGTGGGCGCGACGCAGGGCGATATCCTGCGTTATTTCCAGTTCGAGAATTTTTTGATCGTGAGCACCGGCGTCGCTCTTGGTGTGTTGCTGGCCTACGGGCTGAACATGCTGTTGATGCTGCACTACGAGCAGCCGCGATTGCCCGTGCTTTATCTCGCTATCGGCGCCTTGGCGTTGGGGTTGCTCGGGCAGCTTGCCGTACTCGGCCCTGCCTTGCGTGCTGCTTCAGTGCCACCCGTTGTGGCGACCCGTAGCACATGACGTAGGTAGCCATGAACTCCATGGCTCCCTTACGGCCGTCATTCCCGCGAATGTGCACTGCTGTCGGGAGAATGGGTTCTGTTCTTTAAGGCCACACTGATTAAGTATCGCTGTCGCAAGGCGAAATGCCTGCCTGCAAATGCAACGCTACCAAGCCGTCGCCCCGGCGAAGCCCCGGGGCGACGATATCAAGGCAACGCAGCTCACAAGCTTTGCTCCGTTGCCCGCCTTCACCGCATTAGCGCCAGGGCCAGGGCTTGAGTGCGTATTCCTTCGGCGGCGTATCGCCGGCGAGGTATTGCACGAAGTAATCCCAGCGGCGCCGCGTGACGTACGGCGTATCGGCCGCATAGCCATGATGCATGTTGGGCAGGATCAACATGTCAAAGTCCTTGTTGGCCTTGATCAGCGCATCCACCACCAGGAAGGTGCTGTACGGCGGCACGTTGTCGTCGATCGAACCGTGTACCAGCATCAGCTTGCCCTTGAGATCCTTGGCGATCAGCTGGTTAGCCTGGTTGTCGTAATTGCTGGTGCCGTCCTTGTTGGTGACCAGCAGGCCCTGCCACTTCTCGCCCCAATCGTCCTCGTATTCGCGATTGTCGTGGTTGCCGCTTTCGGCCCAGCCAACCTTGAAGAAGTCCGGGTAGCGGAACATGGCATCCGCCGTGGTGTTGCCACCGCCGGAGTGGCCCCAGATGCCGACGCGCTCCAGATCGATCCACGGATAGCGCTGGGCGAGCTGCTTGATGGCGGTGACCTGGTCCGGCAGCGTGTTGTCGCCCATGTTGCCGTACCACGCATCGTGGAACGCCTTGGAGCGCCACGGCGTGCCCATGCCATCGACCGCGATGACCACAAAGCCCAGTTCCGCCAGCGACTGGTTGTCGTAGTCGGAGGCGGCAAAGCCGAACGTTCTTACCGAACCGGTCTGCGGACCGGGATAGACGTAGTCGACGATCGGATATTTCTTCGTCGCATCGAAATGCGTGGGCTTGAACATCAGGCCATACAGATCGGTCTTGCCGTCGCGCGCCTTCACCACGATCTGTTCCGGCGGCTGCCAGCCGGTGTCCAATAGCCGCTTGATGTCGGTAGTGGCGACGGTCGCGACGGTGCGGCCATCGCCGGCATCGCGCAGCACGGCAACCGGCGGTTTGGCGGTGGTGGAGTAGCTGTCGACGAAGTACTTGCCGTCATCGGATATGGTGATGATGTGGTCGGCCGGTTCGGGCGTGAGCAGCACCGGCTCGCCGCCATCCAGGCTCACCTTCCAGAATTGCTGGTAGTACGGATTGACGCCCGGCGTGCGGCCCACGCCGCGGAACCACACGGTGCGCGTCTTCGCATCCACTTTCAGGATTTCAGTGACGTTGCCCTGGCCGGTGGTGATGGCGCGCTTGAGCTGGCCGTTGCCGAGATCGTAGAGATAGAGGTTGCCCCAATTGTTGCGCTCGCTGAACCAGATCGCTTCGTTCGTTTCCGGCAGGTAGCGCCAGTTCACGGCGCCGTTGCCGCTTTCGTAATAGGTAGGGACGTCCTCGTGGAAGACCGTGCGCACTTCGCCGGTTTTTGCATCGGCGATGCGGAAGGTTTCGTGCTTGTGATCGCGCGAGGTCGACACGAAGGCGAGCGTCTTGCTGTCTGGCGCCCACTTCACGTCATCCCAGCCGCCGTCTTCGCCGCAGATCACGTCGTCGCACAAGGTGGAACGGTGCTGGTCCGGCGGCATCTTCAAGCGCAGCACTTTATGCGTGGGCACGTCGATGATCACCCGTTCGATCATGGTGATGTCTTTGTCGCCCGCCAGCGGATATTTCCACGACTGCAGTTCCGGATGGCCCAGCTTGGTGGTGACCAGGTACATGTCGCCGGTCTTGCGCTGGTCCTGCTGGAACGTCGCGATGTGCCTGGAATCCGGCGACCATTCCAGGATCGCTTTGTCGGTGTGCTTCCAGCCGGCGTTGTCGGTGGCGTAGCCGAAATTTTCCACGCCATCGGTGGTGAGCTGGGTTTCCTTGCCGGTAGCGACGTCGCGCACCCACAGGTTCCAGTTGCGGATGAAGGCTTCCTGCTTGCGGTCCGGCGACAGCACGCCGGGCTCCTTGCCGGTCTTCACGACGGTGGCGCGATCGACGCAATTGCCGGCGGCTTTCAGATCGCACAAGTAATGCGTGTCGCCGATGGTGATCTCGTCACGCCCATCGGCGGCGACACGAAAATCGCTGATGCGCAGCTTGTCCGCCTTGACGTCCTTCTTGCCGGCCTTGGCCAGCGCGGCGGCGAACTTGCCTTGGTCGAGCAACGGCTCGGCCTTGCCGTTGGCCGCATCCATGCGCAGGTAGTGATCGCCGCTGGCGTCATGGTCGACGTACCAGAAGTGCGTGCCGTCCAGCCAATGCACGGTGCTGACCATGTGATCGACCAATGGCGTGGCGTTGTACGGCATGTAGCGCTCGGCCTGGCGGTAATCTTGCGCGGTAAGCGTACGGCCTGCGGCGGTGGCGCCGCTCGCGCAGCCCAGGGCCAGCAGGCCGCACATCAATGCGCCGTACAGGCGCGACGTGCCGGTTGTCGAATGCATGTTTGCTCCCATGAAAAACGAATGGCCGCGCAGGCGGCCGCCCCCAATCTGTCACGACCCCTGATCGTAATGGTTGTGGCGGGGTCCCCACCCCTGCCAAAGGTCCCTGAAACGCTTGCCTGTTTGTGCGCATGCAGCACGAAGGCTTGTACGCTATGTCGCTATCGGCCTGTTCACTGAGAGCCAAGCGTATGTCGCAGCGCTACAGCATTATTGGCAACTACATTTCGCCCTATGTGCGCAAAGTGCTGGTGTGCCTGGAGCTGAAAGGACTGGCTTACGAGATCGACCCGATCACGCCCTTCATCGGCAATGACGACTTCAGCCGCATCAGTCCGTTGCGGCGCATTCCGGTGCTGATCGACGGCGAACTGGTGCTCAACGATTCCAGCGTGATCTGCCAATACCTGGAGGACAGGCATCCACGGCCCTCGCTTTATCCCGCGGATATCGGGCAACGCGCCAAGGCGCGCTGGCTGGAGGAATATGCAGATACTTACCTGGCGGATGGGCTGATCTGGCGGCTGTTCTATCAGCTGGCCATCCGCAAGCACGTCTTCAAGGAGCCGACCGACGAAGCCATCGTGCAACGTGCACGCGAGGTCGACGTGCCGGCCGCACTCGATTACCTGGAAACGCAATTGCCGGCGGAAGGTTTCATCTTCGGCGAGTTGTCCATCGCCGACATCAGCATCGCGTGCTATTTCCGCACGGCGTCGTTCGTGCGCCATGCCGTGGATGCGGAACGCTGGCCGCGCACCGCCGCGTTCGTGCAGCGCATGCTCGCGCTGCCGCCGTTCCAGACACTGGCGCGCCTGGAGGAAAGCATCCTGCGGCTGCCTTTGGCACAGCAGCGAGCTGCATTGGCTGCGGCGGGTGCACCGCTTACGCGTGAGACCATGGGCACGCTTGCTCCTCGACATGGTTTCCCGCGGGGATAAGCCTCCGTATGTAACTTGGCCTGCAAGACTCTGCGATGTTGGTTCGCGTTCCACCCGCCCAACCTACAACTGCTTGCCCATCACTTCGACCAGCCAGTCGACAAACACGCGCAAGCGCGCCGGCATCTGCCGATGCGGCGGATACAACACCGTGATCGGCAGCGAAGGCGGCGGTGTTGCAGGCAGCAGTTCCTTCAGCTGCCCGTTCGCCAACGCACCCGCCAGGTGATAACGCGGAAATTGCGCAATGCCCAAGCCCGCCTCGCAACAGCCGCGATAGGCTTCCACGCCACTGACGGTGATGCGTCCCGGCAAGCTCACTTCGCGCCGCTTGCGACCGACCATGAACTCCAGCGGTTCCACGCGATGCGTGGTGGGCGATGCCCAGTTCACCGCGTAATGGCCATCCTGCAGGTCCGCCAGGTTGCGCGGCATGCCATGTCGACGCACGTACTCGGCGCTGGCCACGGTGGCTTGCTCCAGCGCGCCGACACGCCGGCCGACCAATCCGGAGTCGGACAAATTGCCCGCGCGCAATACGCAATCGACGCCTTCGCGCAACAGATCCACGAAGTGATCGCCAGTGCCGATGTCCAGCTCCAGCATCGGATAGCGCGCGAAAAAGGCGGGCAGTGCCGGAATCACCCACAGCTTGGCCAGCTGGGTGGGCAGGTCCACGCGCAATCGTCCGCGCGGCTGCACCGCAGCCTGGCGAAAATCCGCTTCCACCGCGTCGACGTCGGCGAGCAGCCGCACGCAGTGGCGGTAATACGCTTCGCCATCGCGGCTGGTGCGCACGCGGCGCGTGGTTCGCTGCAGCAGTTGCGTACCCAGGTGCGCTTCCAGCCGCTTGATGGTGTGGGTGACGGTGGCGCGCGGCAGGTTCAGGTCATCGGCCGCGGCGGTGAAACTGGCCAATTCGACGATCCGCGTGAACAGGCGCATGGCATCGAGGCGGTCCATGGATTGTTGATCTCGATGAAATAGTGAAGCTCATTATTGAGCATTTATCAGGGGGCGGCATCGGCCGATGATGGATGGGTTTTCCTCCCCCTCCCGCCGCGAGACGACAAGCATGCAAACACGCACACTCGGCAAGAACGGTCCCCAGGTTTCCGCCATTGGCCTGGGCTGCATGGGCATGAGCGAGTTCTATGGCGCCGCCGATGAGGCCGAATCCATCGCCACCATCCACCACGCGCTGGACCGTGGCATGAATTTGCTGGATACCGCCAACGTGTACGGTCCGCACACCAACGAGGAACTGGTCGGCAAGGCGATCAAGGGGCGCCGCGAGCAGGTGTTCCTGGCCACCAAGTTCGGCATCGTGCGCGATCCGTCGAACCCGGGCTTCCGTGACGTCAACGGCCGCCCGGAATACGTGCACGCCAGTTGCGATGCCAGCCTGAAGCGCCTTGGCGTGGATCACGTCGACCTGTATTACCAGCATCGCGTGGACCCGAAGGTGCCGATCGAGGAAACCGTCGGCGCGATGGCCGAACTGGTGAAGGCCGGCAAGGTACGGTACCTGGGCTTGTCGGAAGCCGCGCCGCAAACCATCGAGCGCGCGGCCAAGGTGCACACCATCAACGCACTGCAGAACGAACTTTCGTTGTGGACGCGCGACGTGCAGGAAAACGATACGCTGGCCACCTGCCGCAGGCTGGGCATCACGCTGGTGGCGTATTCGCCGCTGGGCCGTGGTTTTCTCACCGGTGCGATCACCACGCCCGACGATTTCGAGGCGGATGATTTTCGCCGCAACAGTCCGCGCTTCCAGGGCGAGAACTTCGCGCGCAACCTGCAATTGGTGAAGCAGGTGGAAACGCTTGCCGCGGAAAAAGGCTGCACGCCGGCACAACTCGCCCTGGCCTGGGTGCTTGCGCAAGGGCAGGACATCGTGCCGATTCCGGGTACGCGCAAGCGTTCGCGGCTGGACGAAAATATCGGCGCGCTCGACGTCGCGCTGAGCAAGGAAGAGCTGGCCTCGATCGATCGCATCTTCCCCACGGAGGCCATCGCCGGTGCGCGCTATGCCCCCGCCGGCATGGCGCATATCGGCCGGTAAGCCGCGATGGACACGATCGTGCGCATCCAGCCGGACGATCTGTTTGCCTTCCCGGGCCTGCATGCCGGTGTCCGGGTTGGCCATCTGCTGTTCGTATCCGGCCAGGTGCCGCTGGGGCCTGCGGGTGAACTGGTGGGCACGGGCGATTTTCGCATGCAGGCCGAGCAGGTGTTCGCCAATCTCGGCAGCGTGCTTGCCGCCGGTGGCAGCGGGTTCGACCGGCTGGTGAAGCTCACCGCGTTCTTCGTGGATATTTCGCGCGACCTGCCGGTGTATCGGGAGGTGCGCGATCAATACATCGTTGCGGACCATGCGCCGGCCAGTTCGGTGGTGCAGGTGGCGAAGCTGTTTCAGCCGGCGGTGTGGCTTGAGGTGGAGGCGGTGGCGGTTTGCGGGAGTACGCGCTGAACATCGGCACCCTGGCGAAGGCCAGGGCCCAATGACTTTTTAGATCCCCGAAGTCACTAGGTCCCGGCCTTCGCCGGGGTGACGGGAAAGGGGCATTACAATGTGCGCATGAGCACTCCCGAACACTCCCCCCTCGGCAAGCACACCGTCTACGCCGACCGCTACGACCCTTCCCTGCTGTTCGCCATTCCACGCCAGGCCAAGCGCGACGAAATCGGCGTCAGCGAGCCACTGCCGTTCCAGGGCGTGGACATCTGGAACGCCTATGAGCTGTCATGGCTGGACATGCACGGCAAGCCGATGGTGGGCGTGGCCGAATTCCACGTGCCGGCAAACTCGCCGAACATCATCGAGTCCAAGTCGTTCAAGCTTTACCTCAACGGTTTCGCGCAGGAGCCGCTCGCCAACGTCGCGGCGCTGAGCGCGCTGTTGCAGCAGGACCTCACCCGCGCAGCCGGTGCGGTCGTGACCGTGACGGTCCGCCCGCCGCGTATCGCGCAGCTTACGTTCGCCGATCTGGAAGGCGAGTCGATCGATGGACTACCGGTGGCGATCGATCACTACGGGCCACCGCACCCGGAATACCTGCGCGCCGATGCGCAGGCCGGCATCGTCGAAGAAAGCCTGGTTTGCGACCTGTTGCGCTCCAATTGCCCCGTCACCGGCCAGCCCGATTGGGGCAGTGTGCAGATCGCCTACCGTGGCGCGCCGATCGATCGCGACGGCCTGCTGCGCTACCTGGTTTCGTTCCGCACCCACAACGAATTCCACGAGCAATGCGTGGAGCGCATCTTCATCGACGTGATGAAGCACTGCGCACCCGAGCGGCTCAGCGTGTACGCGCGCTACACGCGCCGCGGCGGCCTGGACATCAATCCTTTCCGCAGCACGGACAAGGCGCTGCCGGGCAATGCTCGCGGAGTGCGTCAATAAACGGATTGACCGGGTACACTCTTAGGGATGCTCGGATGCATTCTGCGTAGGCGGCATGATGTCCAGAAGGCCCGCAGGGTGCGCGGCGCAGAGCAGACGGGTTGTCTGTTCAAGCCGTGCGGCGCAGCCTGCGGGCCTTCCGGACATCACCTTTCGGGCCGTTCCTGTCTGTCCGCATCTCACAGGGCCATCGTCTCGATAGACGACCAGTCTGCCTTCGCCGATGGCCCTGTGATCTGCGAACAGACAGGAACGGTGACGCCTGCACAGAATGCATCCGAGCATCCCTATCCCGGTCATCGGCACTTCAGATCGCTGGCGCTAGCCTTGGCAGTTGCCTCGATACCGCCCGGTTTACCGGTAACGCTATTTATCATTTCGGAATCCCGCACATGACACTTTCCGCACGTTCCGCCGCCTTTTACTGCGTGACATTGGCTGGCCTGCTGGCGCTCAGCGCCTGCGGCAAGAACGAGCAGCAGCCCGCCAACCAGCCGGCTGCCCCGAGTACCGCACCGGCCCCCGCCAGCACCGCCGCGCAGCCGGCGCCGAGCACCACGGCCGCGACTCCCGCCCATCCGGGCACCGCACCCGCCCCGGCCAGCACCGCTGCCCCGGCCAGCGCAGCGGCACCGGCTCCCGCCGCCGACGGTTTCCAGGTCAGCAGCGTGACGCTGGGCGATTCCGTCAATACCGACCACAAGGTGAGGAAGGACATGACCGCCTTCTCGCCGACCCAGAAAACCATCTACGTAAGCGTCGACACCACCGGCAACACGCCGGGCGCCACGCTCAACGCCAAGTGGACCTATCTGGACAAGAACCAGATGATCGTCAGCACCAGCCAGTCGATCATCGCCGATAGCCCGAGCACCACCACCTTCAGCATGAAGAACCCGGACCTGTGGCCGGAAGGCAAGTACAAGGTGGACATCTCGGTGGACGGCAAGCAGGCGGCCAGCAAGACGTTCGAAATCAAGAAGGGCTGAGCCTTACCGGCAAGCTGGATGCAGGGCGCTCCGAACGGAGCGCCCTTTGCTTTGATGGAAACGTGTGATCGACACTCCGCGATGGCAGGCCGCCAGTTACTGCCTGTCATGCCATGTATGGCACCATCGCGGCCTGGGGAATCGAGAGGCGAGGCAGTAGCAGCGTGGAGCAGCAAGGCGGGGCCGAAGTCCTTAGCCAAGAAGACGCCCTCAACCGCACCGGTCCGGTGTGGCTGCGTCGATTCGCCGGCCCGGTGTTGTCGGTGCTGATGCTGTGCCTGGCGTTGTGGGCGCTGTATCGGCTGGCCGGCGAGGTGAGCTATCACCAGGTGGGCGAATACATGCATCGGCTGCGCCGCGGACGCATCGGGCAGGCGATCGTGCTGACCGCGCTCGGCTATGCGGTGATGCCGCTGTATGACTTGTTCGCGCTCCATTCGATCGGCCGCACGCTGCCGAAACGGCGCGTGGCGCTGATCTCCTTCATCAGCTATGCCTTCAGCAATACGCTGGGCATGGCGATGCTGGTATCCGGTTCGATCCGCTATCGCTTCTATATCCAGGCCGGCTTGTCGACCTTGGATGTCGCCAAGGTGGTGCTGTTCTGCACGCTCAGTTTCTGGCTGGGCCTGTTCGCCATCACCGGCGCAACGCTGCTGCTGGTGCCGATTCCCTTAGGGCTTCCGCTGGCTCGCTGGCACTTGCTGCTGGGTATCGCGCTGTGCCTGATTCCTTTGCTATGGCTGGTTGGCGGAGCGCTGCTGCGGCGACCGATCAAGCTGTGGCGCTGGAAGGTGCAATTGCCGTCGGTGTCCGTGGGGCTGCGCCAGGTGTTCGTCGGTGCGCTCGACTGGGGGCTGGCCGCCGCCGTGCTGTATGCGCTGATGCCCGATTCGCTGGCGCTGCACTTCGGTTCGTTCCTGGCGATCTTTGCGCTGGCGCAGATCGCCGGCCTGATCAGCCACGTGCCCGGCGGACTGGGCGTGTTCGAAGCGGTGATGCTGGCAGGCTTCGGGGCGACCGGCAATCAAGCCTTGTCGGCGCCGATCCTCGGTGCGCTCGCCGCGTTCCGCGGCGTCTACTACCTGCTGCCGCTGTGCGCCGCGACCGTGGTCGTCGTCATCCGCGAAGCGCGCGGATTGCGCCAGGCAACGCTGCTCACGCCCTGGTTCAACGGATTGCTGCCGCCGTTCTTCGCCGGACTCACGCTGGTTTCCGGCGCGATACTGCTGTTCTCCGGCGCAACCGCCGTGCTGCCGGGCCGGTTGGAACTGTTGAGCGATCTGTTGCCGCTGCCGGTGATGGAGATTTCGCACTTCCTCAACAGCGTGATCGGCATGTCGCTGTTGATCCTGGCGCGCGGCCTGCAGCGCCGGCTCGATGCGGCCTATTGGTTGACGCTGGTGCTGCTGCTGGCCGGCGCGGTGGCGTCATTGCTCAAAGGCATCGACTACGAAGAAGCGGGCTTGCTGGTGCTGCTCGCGATCGCGCTCGCGCCGGCACATCGTTTGTTCTATCGCCGCGCATCGCTGTTCGACATCACGTTCTCGTTCGGCTGGCTGCTCGCCTGCGCAACGGTGCTGGGTTGCACGGTGTGGCTGGTGCTTTTCAGCTACCAGCACGTGGAATACCGCAATGACTTGTGGTGGCAATTCAGCTTCTACCACGGCAATGCGCCGCGCGCGCTGCGTGCACTGGTCGGCGCGACCGGCGTAGCTTTCCTGTTTGCGCTCACCACGCTGATCCGCTCGGCGCGCTCGCGCCCCACCCTGCCCGACGAAGCGGAACTGGCGCGCGCACTGCCGCTGCTCAAGCAGTACCACTCCGCCCAGGCCCACCTGGCACTGATGCGCGACAAGAGCCTGTTGTTCGACCCGGACGGCAAGGCTTTCATCATGTATGCCGTCGAAGGGCGCAGCTGGGTGGCGATGGGCGACCCGGTCGGCCGCGACGATCGTGCGCGGCAGGAACTGGTGTGGACGTTCCGCGAACGTTGCGAGCGCGGCGGCGGTTGGCCGGTGTTCTACCAGGTCACTCCGGACGATCTTGATCTTTATCTCGAAGTGGGCATGAGCCTGCTGAAGATCGGCGAAGAAGCGCGCGTACGGCTGGAGCAATTCAGCCTCGACGGCAAATCGAAGAAAGTGCTGCGCAATACCGTGAACAAGCTCGCGCGCGATGGCGTGCGCATGGAGATCGTGCCGCAGGCGCAAGTCCCGGCCCTGCTGCCGCAGCTCAAACCGATCTCAGACGCATGGCTGCGCGAAAAGCGCGTGCGCGAAAAAGGTTTTTCGCTCGGCGCATTCGATGAGCGCTATCTCGCACGCACGCCGATGGCCGTGGTGTGGCAGAACGACAGAATGGTGGCCTTCGCCAACGTGCTTCTCACCGACAGCATGGAAGAAGCCTCGGTCGACCTGATGCGCTATCTGCCGGATGCACCGCCAGGCCTGATGGATTACCTGTTCGTGGAACTGATGCAGTGGTCCAAGGCGCAGGGCTATCGTTGGTTCAACCTCGGCATGGCGCCGTTGTCGGGCTTGCAGAGCCGCCGCCAGGCACCGCTGTGGAACCGCTTCGGCGCGCTCATCTTCGGGCGTGGCGAGCGCTTCTATAATTTCCAGGGCCTGCACCGCTACAAGGACAAGTTCGACCCGGAGTGGGAGTCGCGGTACCTGGCAGCCCCGGGCGGCATTGCGTTGCCGGTGGTGCTCACCAATGTCGCCAGCCTGATCTCAGGCGGCTTAAGCGGAGTCGTGCGTCGATGAAGTTGCGTATTGCGGTGGTGGTGATCGTGCTGGCGATCATCGCGGTGCTGGCCATCTGGAAACCTTTCCCGCATCCCAGCCTGGAAGACGCCACCGTCAAGCTGATGCCCACCACACAGGCGCCGGCCGGCCACGATGACGTGGTGGCGATTTTCTATTCCGGCGACGGCGGCTGGCGCGATCTGGACCAGGAGCTCGGCAAGCGCTTGCAGGCGCATGGCGTGCCGGTGCTCGGCATCAGCTGCCTGGACTATTACTGGCGCATGCGTTCGCCGGAAGAATCCGCACACGACCTCGATGCGCTGATCAACCACTACACCACGCAGCTGCACAAGCAGAAGGTGTGGCTGATCGGCTTCTCGTTCGGCGCAGACGTGCTGCCCACCATCGTCAACAAGCTCAGCCCCGCCAATCGCGCGCGCATCACGCAAATGGTGCTGCTCTCGCCCAGTCAGGACGTGAACTTCGAGATCGAAATGGAAGGCTACATCATGGTGCGCGAGAACTGGCTGAAGACGCACCTGCAGGAAGCCAAGCAATGGATCAACCCGGTGCCGCACTATCCGGCCCTGCCGCCGATCGAGGCGCTACAGGACAAGCCGCCATTGGTTTGCTATTACGGCCGCGACGATGGCGACGACACCGTCTGCAACGATCCCAAGCTGCCCAAGTGGGTGAAGGTGTATGTGAAGCCGGGCGATCACCACTTTGACTACAACTACGACGGGCTGGCGATGCAGATGATCGGCGACTTGCCTAAGGACTCGCCGTAAGGCATTGCCAGCCTGGTAACGTGCATTGCACGCCACCCATACCGCGCCTGCACGCCTGCCATCCAAGATCTTCACCTCGCTGAATTGCCTAGGCCGCACGTACACCGCGCGTACGCGTCTTTCACGGGTGCATTGGTCGAATCAGTAACGCCGAACGCACTAACGCGCCCGGCTACTCAATCGATTCGGATGGAGATTGCCATGCTTTACTGGGCCGCCGTATTTTTCATCATCGCTATCATCGCCGCCGTGTTCGGTTTCGGCGGTATTGCCGCCGGGGCGGCGGGTATTGCGAAGATCCTGTTCGTGGTCTTCGTCATTCTGTTCGTGCTGTCGCTGATCTTTGGCGGCATACGCCGAGGCCCGCGCCCATAACGATAGACAACTCGACATGATGTGGATCTGGGCCGCAGCGCCGCGGGGCGCTGCGGCTTTTTTATTGCTTCAAAACGCGGCTAACGGCTGTGGAACAACGCAGGCCGGTGCGGAGTGCAGGCGTCGGTCGACAACCACGGTTCTTGAGCAATCACCGCCGTACCAGGTCCCAGGCTGCAAAGCCGGATGGTGCGATGCCTGGCTTCACACGCCAGCATGTCCAGCACGCTACGCAGCATGGCGCCGGTGAACGGCGTGTACAGATAAAACAGCGTGCCTTCCGACAAGCGCGCCTCGCGCACATCCTGCGCCAGGAATGTAGCGTTGCGGATGTTCAAGGCCTGCGCGCATTGCCGTGCACTCGCGACATAAGCGCGCTGCCACTCGATGCCGATGCAGCGCGCGGGCGTGCAAATAGCTGTCAGCAGCGCGACATGTCCCAGCCCCGCACCAAGGTCGACAACGGTATCGTTCACCGTGATCGACGCACGCTTGATGAAATCGAAGACATGCCGTGCCGGCGTGGGCTGGTAGAACACCATTTCCGCTGCCAGATCGAGCACCTCACCGGGCTCGGCAAGATCGAGCACGCCGCTGACCAGGGTATCCAGTGGATCGTAGCTTTCGTCGTCGCCATCGTGAGGCGTGGCCGCTGCCCACTGCAGCAGGCTGGCTGCACCGCGGCCTTGCTGGATGTCCTGGCGAAGGGATTGATAGAACTGCTGATTGATCGTTTCCAGTTCGCGCACCAGGTCTTCGATGCGGCTTTTAAGCGCGCATTCCCCGGCATCGCCATGGTGGACGAGCCAGCTTTCCAGTCGCTCGAGCATGTCGATGCGCCGGCACCATTGATCCGGCTGCTGCCACGATCGATCCTGTAGCATGCCGTCGAACACAAGTTGCACGTTGTTGACCATCGATCCTTCCGGGAATGCCGCATGACCAAGCCCCATACGATCAGGCCGGTTGAAGAAGCGGATTTTTCCGCCTGGCTGCCTTTATGGGAAGGCTACAACGCCTTCTATGGCAGGAGCGGTTCGACGGCGCTGTCGATGTACATCGTCCAGACAACGTGGCAGCGCTTCTTCGACGCCTACGAACCGGTCCATGCACTGGTGGCCGAACAGGACGGGAACCTGCTTGGCCTGGCGCATTACCTGTTCCACCGCAGCACCATCCAGATCGAACCCAGCTGCTATCTGCAGGATCTTTTCACCAGCGAGCCGGCCCGCGGCAAGGGCGTAGGCCGCGCCCTGATCGAGGCGGTTTATCGGGCGGCCGAGGCAGCGGGCTGCCGGCGCGTGTATTGGCATACGCACGAAACGAATGCCACCGCCATGCAGCTGTACGACACGTTGGCGGAGAAATCGGGTTTTGTCGTTTACCGCAAATCGCTGCCCTGATCGCTGGCGCGGGCTGGAGCGGGAAGCCGGGATCGCCTCCCAGCCTACGCATACCGCTAGAGATGGGTGCGCCGCAACCATTCGAGCAATTGCGCCAACACCTGGTGCCGCCCGGTCTCGGTTTCGTTGAACAGCTCATGGAACAAGGTATCGAAGAAGCGGGCGGTAAGTTGCTTTGTCGCCCACGCACCATTTGAGAAATCGCGGCTACCCGAGGGATCCACCAGGCGATCGCTGCCGGCGGCCAGCAACAGCGTCGGTACGCGCAATCGCCACGCATCGGCAATGCTCGACGCACCGGCGCGGAAAATGAAGTCGGCCAGACGCGGTGTTACCGAGCGCGAGCACAACGGATCGATGCGGTAGGCGTCGATCACTTTTGCATCGTGCGACAAGGCATCCAGCGGCGAGCCGTTGCGCAGCGGCAGGTTCGGAAGCACGCGTGCCAGTACGGCAGCCAGCCGACGCAACCAGGGCGCCTGATAGGGACGCAAAGCCGGTGACGACAGCACCAGCCCGGGCGGTTCCACGCGGCCATCGAGTACTGTCCGCACGGCAACCAGGCCACCCATGCTATGACCCAGTAGCAAGGGCGGCCGCCCGAGACTGGCCGAATAGTGTTCGTAGACCGTGGCCAGGTCGCTCAGCAAATCGTCACTGCGGCGCAACGCACCACGCTGGCCCGGCGTGCGGCCGTGTCCGCGCTGGTCGTAGCTGCGCACCGCATAGCCGTGCGCCAGGAACCACTGCGCCAGCGCTTCATAACGCCCGCTGTGCTCGCCCAGCCCATGCACGATCAACACGGCATGATGCGTCTGATGCCGCGGCCAATCGCGCAGAAACAACCGCTGGCCGTCGGCCATCGTCAGCCAAAGCACGCTCTCTTCTTGCTTGCCATGACGTGGCATGGGCCCCGCCTGTTCCTGTCTTTCCATAACAGCCCCCTTATTGGCCTGTCTACATTAGCCCTTGGCAGGCGGCGTGAGAACTGGCTCTCAGGGCATCCAGCTTGCCGTGCGCGGGTTCGTGGCCCATGCACGCCAGTTGTCGACATTCAAGCCGACGATGGCGAGCCACAGCGCCAGCGAACCTTCGCCAGGCAAACAGGGAAAAAGCAGGTAAGGCAGCAGCCACTCCTGCAACGCGGGGGAAATAAAACTGAGAAAGCCGTCGGAGAAATAACAGAAGCCGGACATGGCGAGCAGCACGCCGATGATCCGCGGCAAAAAGCCGGAGCGGAAAATCAAATAGCCGGCGAGTATTTCATCCAGTCCGTAAAAGACAAAGGAAATGAGCAGACCGGTGTCCTGCAATTGCAGCGAGAGATAGGACATGGCCTGCAACTGTGCCGGGCTGAACACCGCCATGGCACTGCTCTCGGCCGCAAGCTTCAACGGCATGTACGCGTTGACCATGTCGAGGCCTTCGATGGCGGTGCCGATCAGGCCGCAACTCATCGCAACGGCCGCCACCACGCCGTTGACCCGCCGGAACAGAATGAAGCTGATGACTTCATCCGGCACATTGCACAACAGCAGCACGATATGGGCGGCAAACCCCAACCGGAACAACGTTTCGTGCGCGGCAATATGCTGCATGGTCGCCACGGCATCGCCGGGCACGATCAATGCGTTGCGTACGTAGCCGATGTCGAACGCACCGGTCACGATACCTATCAGCGAAACGACGCCGACGATTCTTGCCAGCGTCCGCGGGGAAAACCGTTCCGAACCGGCATTAGCCATAAGCCCCCCTATGCCTGCACGACAACGAATCGGAAAGCCAGCCCAACGTGAGCATGCGCAGGTAAGGACGCAGCTTCGCGTGCCGAAAGTACTCCGGTCTTCGCCGCAAGGGGCTTGTATCGAACAACGCTCCCCTCCGTGGAAGCAAGGGAGGGCAGCGTTATTCGCAGGTATCGCAATGCTTGGCCGGAATACCTGTTACGCCCTACCCTTCGCACTGGCTTCGCGAAGCTTTTGCGCGCATTCCTCGCAGCACACTTCCACCACGCGACCACCGATGGTGACCTGGACAGCATTGTCGTCCAGCGCGTAGTCGCACACGGCGCAGGTTTTCTCGTTCATGACTTTCTCCTGATGTGACCCGTCAACGGGTACGTACAGGAAATCATTCGGCAAACCGGAGCGCTGTCGAATTCTTTAGGCGTTTGAAGGGCGGCTGGAGGTGCGGCGAAACTCGGCCGGCGATCGGCCGTAGGCCTGGCGGAACGCGCTGGTGAAATGGCTGTGGCTTGAAAAGCCAAGCGCCAAGGCCAACGCCGACAAATCGTCGTAGTGCTGGATGAGATCGAGCGAACGCGCCAGGCGCAACTGCAATTGATAGCGGTACAACGGCATGCCCTCGACCTGCCGGAATACCTGTGTGAGGTAGACCGGCGAGCCGCCGATTTCCTTGCCGATCTCGGCAAGCGTCCAGCGTCGCGAAAGGTCGCCGGCCAGCAGCACCTTCACGCGATCGGCAAGCCGTCGGCGCGCATGCGTCGAAGCAGGCTGCCGCGAGGTGCGCGGTCCGAGGCTGCGCGCAACCATGGTGAGCACCAGTGCCTCGGCTTCCAGCGGATCGATGCTGCCGTGCTCCAGGCCATGGCGCAGCAACGCCACCAGCGCCTGCGCACGTGCATCGATGCGCTGCGATTGTGCACGGAACGCCACATCGGCATCGGCCTGTAACAATGGCTTCGGCGCCAGTTCCTCCAGCAGTGCCTGGTCCAGCTGCAACGACAGGCAGGCATCGCCGCCGTCCAGCGGGTGGCTGACCTGATAGCCTTCTTGCGCATTGAAGAACAACACGTGGTTGGCGTCCGCCACGGCCTGCTCCTGCCCGACGTGACGGAGGTACAGCCCGCGATAGGGGAAGACCAACTGCGTGGCGGATGCGCACTCTTCCACGCTGCGATGGCGGCAAGTGCCGGTGCAATGGACGTTACGCAGCGTCAACGACTCCGTCGACAACAGCATTTTGGAGCTGAGCTCCGACATGGCGGCGCGTTACTTCTGCTTCATCGGGATTTCAGCTTAACAAGCCCGCCACGGGTTTTGCCTGTGCCGCGCGGCAACGGCTAAAGATTTTGACAGCGCACCCGGCCCATTCCATGGTCTGCTTTGCACGCCCGACAAGCGGGCGTGGACACAGGTCAAGCGCATGAATCGCGAGCAAAAAGAACGTGCCGAATCCTTCCATCGACTGCATGACGGCCCAGCGCCGCTGATGCTGCCCAATGCGTGGGACGTTGCCAGCGCACGAGTGATCGAAAATGCCGGCGCCAAGGCGATTGCCACCACCAGCGCGGGCATGGCCTGGTCGCTGGGGTATCGCGATGGCGAGCAGATGCCCGTGCAGCAACTGCTGGCTGGCTGCAAGCGCATCTGCCGGGCGGTGAAGGCGCCGGTCACCGTGGATATCGAACGCGGCTATGGACGTGAGGCGCAAGACACCGGCGATTTGGTGGCGGCACTGATCCAGCTTGGCGTGGTGGGCATCAATATGGAGGACGGCACCCTGCCCGGCACGCAAACACTGGCGCATCCCTCCGTGCTCAGCGCACGCATTGCCTGTGCGCGGACGATTGCGCGCGATCACGACCTGCGGCTGTTCATCAACGCACGCATCGACACGTATTTCTCTCAAGCCCTGCACGCCACCGCCAAGCTGGAAGAAACACGCTTACGCGCACTCGCCTATATCGATGCGGGTGCCGATGGCATCTTCGTTCCCGGTTTGGCCGATCTTGATGACATCGCCACACTGGCTCGCTCATTGCCGGTGCCGCTCAATATCTACGCCGGCTATCCAGGCGCGCCATCGTCACGGGCACTCGGCGAGCACGGCGTGCGTCGAATCAGCCTGGGCTGTGGCCCGATGCAGGCAGCGCTGGCGCATCTGGCGCGCATGGCAGCCGAAGCGATCGACAAAGGCCGTTACGACACGATGGGCGATAGGATGTTCACGGTGGCCGAAGCGAACGGCTTGTTTGCGGCTGTCGATTCCACCGATCGCAACGGCGCCGTCGTAGCAGCGATGACGTAACGCGGCACGATGCATCGTCGCCCCGGCGAAAGCCGGGGCCTAGTATCTTCCACGATGTTGCAAGCCGCCGGACCCCAGCACACTTTCCATATCCTTACGAAAGATGGACGTCGTCAATGACGCCGGGGATGGGACAGCTCGCGCATTGTGGCGCAGGCTGTCGTCGCATGAATGCAATGGCTTTCTGAGGATGGCGGCAAGCCAGAGCAGCCATGCCTACGCACGCAACGCCATCGCTACAAAATGAGAACTGGCAGCCTTTACTACTACTGCCGAACAGTTGTTTCCGATGCATCGCTCGATACCGCCTTGGCAATGTCGGCGTAGATGGCATCCCGCGCTGCCTTGTCCGCGCGCGAGCCGGTAAGGAACGCGGCAACGACAACCGTGTGGCCGTTTGGCCAGCTCATGATGCCGATGTCGTTATACGCAGCCGTTTTGCCTTCGAACGACACCGAGGTTCCGCATTTATCGGCCAGGCGCACGCCTTCCGGCAGACCGGCGCGCAAGCGGCGAGGAATCGCCTGCTTGTACATCAGCTCCAACAGCTGCCGCGTCGAGGTCGCCGACAGCAACTGGCCTTTCCAAAGCTGCTGTAGAAATTCGGCCGCCGCATCGGGCGTACTGCGATTGCGCGGATCGCTGAGATAATCGCGGTAGCCTCGGCGAAGTCGCGCAAGCGATTGCTGCGCGGTTTCGTCGGCAGGAATCTGCTCGCCGTGCGCGGTGCCATCGAAAACCCGATCGACGCCCGCTTCGTCCATATCCACGCGCATGCCGCCAATGCCATGCGCACGCACAAACGCCGTGACCACCTTCGGGCCGCCCACCAGCCGGACCAGTGCGTCAGCAGCCGTGTTGTCGCTTTCGCTTATCGCGGCCGTCAGCAGTTCGTTGACTGTGAACGTCATGCGGTCACCGCGAAAGTGCGCACCTATGGAGGGAACAGCGGAACCGCCCACGACGTCAGCACGCGTTATGGTTACCGCTTGCGCGAGCGAGAGACGTCCGTCGTCGATTTGCGCAAGCACGGTGGCGGCCACGGGTGCCTTGAAGACGCTCATCATCGGATAAGCGCGGGCTGCATTGATCCGCGCCCGTGCACCGGTATCCAGATCAAGCACGGTGACGCCCAGCAAGCCAGGGCGAGCGCGGGATGCAAGGTCTTTCAACGCTTGCGCGAGCGGCTTTGCCGTGTCGAAAGAAGAAGCCAAAACGGGTTGTCCTGCGCTCGCCCAAAGCAGCAAAACCGAGCAAACGAATAGCCGATATCTGCTGATCATCCAGAGCCGCCTTCAGGTCAAAGCGGCATCTTGCCAAGATGGCGAGCGACACGCGAGCAACGACGGGCGGGAAGCTGATGTGCTTTCCCGTCGGTTTCGAAGGTGCGCCCAACGGATGGCTGAACGCGCAGCTGCGCGATCCATCATGGTTTGTCCGGCCAGCAAGTAGCCGCGTCTCTTTAAAGACTTCGATGCGTACTTACGGCTGAGCGGAAAAACATGGCAAAGTCGCCGATTGACTTAATTCCATTTTTCTGGAACTATGGAATTATGAAGACCGAAACGGCGTTAGAGGTACTTGGCGCGCTCAGCCATGAATCACGACTGGCGGCATTCCGTCGTCTCGTTCAGGCGGGCCCTGAGGGCATGTCCGTCGGCGAACTTCGCGAGCACCTGGACCTCCCTCCGGCGACGCTCACCGCACATCTCAACATTCTCCGGGCGGCTGCACTGGTCAATGACCAGCGCGAAGGACGGGTCATTCGTGTCCGCGCAAACTATCTCCAGATGAATGAGCTGCTCGGTTATCTCACAGAAAATTGTTGCGAAGGCAAAGTCAGCTGCGTTCCCGCCACCCCATGCGTCCCACGCAAAACAGGAGCATCTCGATGAATCGCTTCCACGTGCATCTCAATGTCGCCGATCTGCCTTCCAGCGTACGGTTCTACTCGGAATTGTTCGCTGCTGAGCCGACGGTGCTCAAGCAGGATTATGCCAAGTGGATGCTCGACAACCCGCGGGTCAATTTCGCCATTTCCAACACCGGGCGAGCGCCGGGCATCGATCATCTTGGTATTCAAGTCGAAAGTGAGAGCGACCTTGCCGAGTTAGGCCATCGGCTGGATGAGGCGGGCGGTACGGTCATCCCCGAAGAAGCAACCGTCTGTTGCTATGCGCGGTCCGACAAGCTCTGGACCGAGGACCCCCAGGGCACGCGCTGGGAAACGTTCCACACCAAGGGCGATGCCACGACGTACTACGCGGGAGATTCTGCCTGCGCTACGGATGGCTCAACCTGTTCGCCTGACGTTCGAACGGTGAAGCCCAAGGTGGACAAGGGATCGAGTTGCTGCTCGCCACAGTCCGGCTGCTGCTGAAAAGGCAAGGGCGGCAACGTGGCCGGCATGATCAAGCCTCTGGATAACGCGTTATGAAACGCGTTCTATTCGTCTGCATCGAAAACTCCAATCGCAGCCAGATGGCTGAAGCTTTCGCGCATATCTACGGCGGCGACGGTGTCGAAGCGTACAGTGCAGGGTCCAAGCCCTCGGGGGTTATCAACCCGAAAGCAATCCGCTTCATGGATGAACTCGGCTATGACCTGACAGCGCATGCCTCCAAGTCGCTGGATGATGTCGCTGGCCAATTCGACGCAGTCATTACCATGGGTTGTGGCGACAGTTGTCCGTGGGTACCCGCAAAACGCCGCGAAGACTGGGGTCTTCCCGACCCCAAGCATATGGACGATGAGGGCTATCGCGCTGTCCGCGATGACATCGCAGCACGTGTGAAACAACTTCTGGCGGAACTGCGGTAACCCTCGCGCGCAAGCTATTGGCCCAATTCCTTGGCATGGCTTGGTTGCTGGCACGGTAGCGGGGTCGTGCACCCTGGACGTCCATCGACGTTTGTCCAAACGGACAAACCATGCTGGATCGCGCAGCAAGAACGGCAGTGTGCGAAATGGCGCGCCCGGAGGGATTCGAACCCCCGACCAATGGCTTCGGAAGCCACTACTCTATCCGGCTGAGCTACGGGCGCGTGGTG